>JAFDJF010000157.1 GCA_019307645.1 Deltaproteobacteria bacterium | reverse complement strand
ACGGCAGCTTGCTACGCAATTTGTCTTCAGGGGCCTTCAAAGCGCGTCTTCCGCTCCAAGTTGCCCTTTACTGCCTTTACGTTGCTTGAAATCCGGGCTTGGCGGGCATAATCGCCGCCGTCATTTGTGATGCGGATTTCTAAAAAGAGACCCCCACGGCCCGACTCGACCCGAATTTATTGAGAAGTTGCTTTGGGATCACATAAGGGCGGGAAAACTCTGGTGACCGTCTAAAAATCGGTTTCTTTTTTTATGAATCTGAAAAGGGGAAGTGAGATGGCAAGATCATTCCTGACATTAAAAGATATATCTCGGGAAGATTTTTTCTCAATTTTAGATAAGGCCAGGGCGTTGAAGGCCGATATAAAACAGCGAAAGACGATCAATGTCCTCCAGAATAAGGTGGTGGGCATCCTCTTTGAAAAACCCTCTACCCGGACGCGGGCCAGTTTTGAAGTGGCCGCCCTGAGGCTCGGCGGAAAGGTCGTTTATCTCTCCTCAAGCGAGCTTCAACTCAAGCGCGGAGAGCCGGTAAAGGATACTGCAAGGATACTTGGAAGTTATATGGATGGACTGGTTGCAAGGGTTTATGATCATCAGACCGTGGAAGAGCTGGCACAACATGCGGGCGTTCCGGTGATTAACGGCCTGAGCGACTTCACGCATCCAACCCAGGCCGTTTGTGACCTTTTTACTGTCATGGAGGTAAAAGGGAAACTGGAGGGATTGACACTCGCTTATATCGGAGACGGAAACAACGTTTGCCATTCGCTGCTCCTGTGCTGCGCCCTTGCAGGTATGAATATGACGGCTGCGTGTCCTTCTGGATATCATCCTGATCCGGGCATACTCAGGGATGCAGAGCAAATTTCAGAAGAGAGCGGCGGCAACATCAGCATTATGGAAGATCCCAAAATTGCAGCAGAAGGCGCCGACATCCTTTACACCGATGTCTGGGTCAGCATGGGAGAAGAAGAGGAAAAAGAAACAAAGCTTAAGGTATTCCAGGACTATCAAATCAACGCAGACCTGCTGAAAGCAGCCGCAAAAGACGTTTCGGTCATGCACTGTCTGCCTGCATACAGAGGACTCGAGATCACTGAGGATGTGATGGAAGGCCCCCAATCCATTGTATGGCAGCAGGGGGAGAACAAGATGCATGGTGCTGCAGCGATACTGGATTTTTTTATGTCTGATGAAAAAAAGGTATAAGGTGAATAGTGATCAGTCATTGCCGTTAAATTAACGATTTTCCATAGGCTCCAGTCTCCCGGGATTTTGCCATGCTGGAAAAGTTTTTGAACCGCAGAATATCCAATAACGAATGTAGAATGTAGAATGTAGAATCGCTTCGCTGTATTTATTTTGTATAATTGATAAAAACTCCTTTCTTCGTCATTCGAAATTCCTTGTTCGATATTCGATATTCGATTTTAATTAACCCTGACAATCACGTAAGAAAGGCGTCACTCCGGTGAAAACCGGAGTCCAGAAAAGCTGGAACTATTTGATATAACTGGATTTCGGCCTTCGCCGGAATAACGAGAAATGGCGTTTTTCGACTTTTGAGAGGGAGACAAGTAAGTGGGTAGACTCTTCGGCACAGATGGTATTCGAGGGAAAGCCAATTATTACCCGATGGACGGATCCATGGCGTTTCAGGTCGGCCAGGCAGTCACGCATCTGTTAAAAAAGAAGGATCACCGCCCCCGAATCGTCGTCGGCAAAGACACCCGCATTTCCGGTTATATGCTGGAGAAATCACTTCTTGCAGGCATTGCCTCCATGGGTGGGACCCCGTACTCGGTTGGCGTTTTGCCGACCCCGGGCATCGCTTTTATCGCAAAAGACATGGGCGCTGATGCGGGCATTGTGATTTCCGCCTCGCACAATCCGTATCAGGATAACGGCATTAAACTCTTTTCCGGCAGCGGGTTCAAACTGTCTGACGGGCAGGAGGGAGATATTGAAGACCTTATCCTAAACGGAAAACTGCCGGAAATGGTGCCCCCGGCAACGGAGATAGGCCATGGGGAAGAGGTGGAAGACGCCCTTGAAAAGTATGTTTCCTTTCTGAAAAGTACGTTTCCGTCCGAAGTGTCAATTGAAGGCATGGAGATAGTCCTTGATACGGCAAACGGCGCCACCTGTGAGGTCGCCCCTGCGGTGTTTAAGGATCTGGGCGCTAATGTTGAAGTTATCCACAATAGACCTGATGGGTTCAATATAAACGACAATTGTGGCTCACAGTATACCCAGGATCTTGAAAAACGCGTGATAGAGCGCGGCGCCGCCGTGGGTCTGGCTTTTGACGGCGATGGCGACCGGTTGATTGCAGTGGATGACAACGGGCATACAATTACCGGCGATCAGATCCTGATCATCTGCGCCAAGGGGCTCAAAGATCAAGGTAAACTGAAAAATAACCTGCTGGTGAGCACGGTGATGAGCAATCTGGGTCTGACGGTTGCATGTAAGAAATACGGTCTTGAACACCACGCATCCAAAGTGGGCGATCGATATGTCCTGGAGCAGATGCAGCGGCTGGATGCCGTGATCGGAGGAGAAGACTCCGGCCACATGATTTTTTTGAACTATCATACCACCGGCGACGGCACCCTGGCCGCGATTCAACTGGTCGCTACGATGATCAAAGAAGGGAAACCGCTTTCAGAGCTGGCGGCCATAATGGATGTCTTCCCTCAGGTATTGGTCAACGTGGAGGTCGGGAGTAAGCCTGAGATTTCCACTGTGCCGCAGGTGGTGGCGGCAATCAAAAAAGTCGAAACCGAACTGGGCGACCAGGGCCGTGTTCTGGTGAGGTATTCCGGCACTCAGAACCTGTGCCGTGTGATGGTTGAGGGACCTACCGATGATCTGACCGAAAGGTACTGCAGGCAAATTGCAGAATCTGTAAAGACATCTCTTGAATGATTTTTAAACCCGGAAACGTTGCCGATTCTGCCCTGTTCTGTCCGGCAGTTCAAACCTCCTGACACAGCTCAAGATTTCATTGAAACCTGCCGATATCATTCTAATAAATGCTGCGGGTTTTTCCTCAGGACGAATTTGCGCTAACGTCAAGAGCATTCACTTAACGGGTAGCGGCGTCTTAATTGAAGCACCCGAATTGGCTTGACACACAGCAGGATTGTTTATATCTAAAGTTACTGTAACTACTCAGGTTATAAGGTTCACGGGCCAGGGGTCAACGCCTGCCCTGCCCTCCGGCTCGTAGAGTCTACCCTCCGGCCTGTAAGCCCTACGGGCTGGTTGCGGCCTCGGAGAGCGCGACGGAATTCGAATATGAAACTGCTTTCACGGCTTATGATTACGTGACGTTCCATCACCGCATCTTGCTATGCCAGGTCTGGGCCAGGGGTTATAATTCATGCCGTTATGTAAACTAGCTTCTGCAAATACGGAACACTGAATCGAATTCAAAATTTTCTTGGACACTATTGATGCAAGTTAAAAAGGCAATACTGAATAAAATATCAACTTTTAGAAACCTTCCCACACTTCCCCACATTCTCGTAAAACTTATCGCTGCCTGCAACGAGGATGACGTAAACCTGGCCAAGGTATCGAAAATTGTTGAGAAAGATCCATCTTTATCCGGCAAGATCCTCAAGTTGGTAAATTCCGCCCACTACGGCCTGCCTAAAAAAATCGAGAGTATTCATCACTCCATAAACTACCTTGGGCCTAACACCATAAGAAATATGGCCATTGGCGCTTCTATCTGTCAGGCCTTTCAGCCTCCAAAAGTGAACGTCCTTTTTAATCTTAAGGTCTTTTGGTGGCATTCCCTGAAGTGTGCTGTTTTGGCCAGGCTCATAGCAAAAAAAACCCAGTACAGTAACCCGGAAGAGGTATTTTTGACCGGACTTCTCCATGACATAGGGAGGCTGGTTCTGTGGGTGAACGACCCAAAAGAATATTCTGAGCTGCTGGAGAAATACTCCGGACGACCGGATCTGCTTTTGGCGGGCGAAATTCGACAGGGTGTTACACATTGTGAGATCGGCGCATGGCTGCTCCACCGCTGGAACCTCCAGCCATTCATGGTGGATGCGGTGCTTTACCACCACGAATCTGCAGAAAAAATAAAAACCGCCCTTCCTCTGGTCCAGATTGTCTATGCGGCAAATGTGCTGTCAGAAAAGCCTGTTCAGAAAGAGGAAAAGCCCAGCAGCATTGTTGAAGAACTCTTCGGACTTACCCCGGCTCAAGTCGATGAGTTGTTGGCTCAGACAGATGAGGAGGTGGGCGATGTTGCCCGTCTGCTGAACATAGAAATTGAGGAACCCAGGGAATCAGAAAGCCCTGTTTCAGAAAAAGACCTGGAAAAGCAGGAGGATCTGGCACGGGAAGTCAGGGACGTCTCTCTCCTGCTGGGAACGCTTCAGGACCTTATGGAGTCTCATGATGAGGACAGCATATTGAGTGTGGTTTACCAGGGGCTTCAAATCCTGTTTGATATCAGAGAGATCTTTTTTTTCCTCTATGATCAGGAAAAAAACTGTCTCATGGGAAAACCGGTTAAAGAAAATGAAAAGTCCTCAATCATTAGCGACCTGATCATTTCCATGAAGACAGAGAGCAGTCTGCTGGTCGCATCGCTGCTTCAGAGAAAGGCACTTGAGTTGTTTCTCGAATCCACAGATTCCGACACAGTTCTCATTGATGTACAGATTATCCGGTTTATTGGTAAAGAAGGCATGCTTTGCCTCCCTATGCTGGCTCACGGCGAATATGTGGGGACCATTGTCCTGGGGTTGGATCAATTCGAATTTTCCCATCTTTCAAAACAATCCAAGCTTCTGAACCTGTTTTCCAAACAGGCAGCCCTGTCCCTCCATGCAGATCGAATGAGACGTGCCCCACTGACAAAAATCCAGTCTGAGCGGGCAGGGGCGTCATCAGACATTGCCAGAAAAGTGTTTCATGAAGTAAACAATCCGTTAGGCATCATCAAGAATTATCTCAAGATTCTCGGGATGAAGCTGGCCAAGCAGAATATCGCACAGGATGAGATCGCAATTCTCAACAAAGAAATCGATCGAATTGCACACATCCTTCGCGCTTTAACGTCTTTTTCCGAGAGCAACGTGCGGGAAAAAGGGCCGGTGGATGTCAATGCAGTGTTGTCGGATCTGGTAAAGATCACAAAGGAATCTTTGCGGAAGCATTCCGGGATTGAGGTTCATCTGGATCTCAAACATTCACTCCCAACCGTTATTTCTGATGAAAACAGCATTAAACAGATCTTTGTCAATCTCATCAAAAATGCGGCTGAAGCGATGGGGGAGGGTGGGAACCTGGATATCAAGACCCGACATATTTCCAGCCATCTTGAGGGTGATCCTGCGCCAGCGGGAGAGGAATCCAAGGGATATGTGGAGATTACCATAAAAGATGACGGGCCCGGGATTCCCGATGAGATCAAGTCACGACTCTTTGACCCTTTTGTCACTTCCAAAGGTGGTGGTCATTCCGGGTTAGGGCTTTCTATTGTCCATAATCTCGTCAAGGCGTTAAATGGGACGCTGATGTGTGAAAGTGACCAGGGAAATGGAACCTGTTTCAAGATAGGATTGCCCATAGTGCCTGATGCCTGAACCTTGAACCGAACCCTAAGAGAGAAAGACCATGTCCTCAACGCCAAAAATTCTAATCGTTGATGATGAACCCCTGATGTGTGACAGTTTGATGGAGTTACTGTCCCTCCAGGGCTATGAGGCATTTGCCGCCAGTTCCGGTAAGGGGGCCAAAGAGATTCTGTCGGAGCACAAGTTCGACCTTGCGCTTCTGGATATGAATTTGCCCGATACGAACGGGCACCAGCTTATGGATTATATCTGCTCTTTGAACCCGTTAACCCTTGTCATTATCATAACGGGCCATGCTACGATGGACTCCGCCATAGGAGCCTTGAAGAGAGGTGCCTATGATTATGTCCAGAAGCCCTTTGAGTACGAGGATCTGACGAAGACGATTCAAAACGCCCTGAATCAGATAAGGTTGAAGACAGAAAACGAGCTTATCAACAATAAACTGCATCTGTCAGAAGAGCGTTATCGCCATCTCGTTCAAAACTCACCTGATATAATTTACACTCTGGATGAACAGGGCAACTTTACTTTCACCAGCATTGCCGCCGATGTCCTGCTCGGTTATGAAAATGGCCGATTGGTTGGGAAACACTATTCAACGATCATTCATGAAGGTGACCTGGAAAAGGCAAATGGCGTCTTTCACAATAGACGAACCGGTAATCGGGCCATCTCTGGTGTTGAGTTGAGGCTG
>JAFDJF010000156.1 GCA_019307645.1 Deltaproteobacteria bacterium | reverse complement strand
CATATTCATGTTGAGAGCATGGAGCGTTTGAAAACTGAATCTCAGGATACAGCGTTCCTCGGGGTTTTCAGGGTTGAACCTTCGGCTGTCCAGATGAAAGTGCAACCGGTTGAGATTATTAAGTATTTCCTCATGACCGCCAAAGATGATATCTGATGCGATCTCCTTTACAGATTTTTTAAAGGCTGCTTCCTTCATCGCCTCGGTGTTGACTACAACCCCGTGATGATCCCGGATGCGTTTTTTGTATTCCAGATAGGACTCTCCTTTATTTCTGTCAAGGTCGACCAACTGCATGACCTTCCGGAATTCACTTATATTGAGGTGATCAGTGAGATGATAAAGCAACCAGACAGTGGCCAGATTTTCTGATTTGGCGCCGGCCCAGACCATGGAGACTGTCTCGCTCTTTGGCTTGTGATCGGGATGTGGAAGATAAAACGTGTTTTCAAATTGAAACATGTCTCTTGTATTTCTGAGTGGGTCGAGGGTGTTCCACTTGAGTTGCAGGGCCGCTGTATAGACGATCGGTTTGAAGATTGAACCCAACTGCCGTTTTGCATCAACTGCCCGGTTGAAGAAACGGTCAAGAAATCCGCCGACCATGGCCTTTACCATGCCCTTCTGAAGCACGACCACACCGCCCTCCAATTCAGGGATCTTCGATAACATCAGCCGGGTCTCGCCGGTGCCACCGGCAGGCGGTATCATTTGAACCGGAACCGTGTCTCCCACGCGGAAATTTTTAAAAAACATGCGAACATATTTTTTGTCCAACACTGCTGAGTTTCCCAGTTTCCATTTTAGCCAGGCTTGGGCCATGGGTTTGATTCCTTCAAAATTAATGATTCCACCACTTTGGCCCCAGGATACAACCAGACGGCAGTGATCCGTGTCAGTATCTATATGGGTGATTCGCGCCATAAAGGGAAGGCTGCTCTGTTTTTTCGAGCTTTTTTTGAATAAATCACGATATGTGTCCGGCATTTGACGGGCACTGTATCCATTCAGTTTTACGTCCATCAAAGGAAGATGGGTTCGCAGACTTGTCAGGGCTGCCTCCTGAATCTCCCTGTTGATGGAAGTGTAGATACTTATTCCCGAAGCGGCGGCATTAGTTACCCCTTGTTCTTCAAGGACTGAACGGAAATAGTCGGATTCAAGCTGTTCACGGATATAGTCGAGAATTACGTTCAGGCGGTAGGTGATGTTGCCTTCTTTAAAGGGGACGCTTAGTTCCTTTGCCTTCAAATACTGGTCCCGGGTAATAAAATTAACATTGAACATATTTTTAAGCACATAGTCCTTACGCTGCTTGGCCAGTTTTCTGGCATGGTTGCGTTCCGGTTCACTCTTTTTGATGAACGGATTGTACCGGTTGGGCCCTTTGACAGATCCGGCAATAAAGGCAGCTTCCACGAGATCAAGATTTTTCGCCTCTTTGTCAAAAAAACACTGGGCGGCAATCCCCAATCCTTTTCCGTAACCCGTTACAAAGAATTGATTGATGTACATCTCGAGGATTTCTTCTTTGGTATATTTTCTTTCCAGAAGAAATGCCTGAACAAGTTCCCTGAGTTTGGCTCCGTATGATCTTTTTTCCCGCCTGAAAATATTCTTTGCGGTTTGCTGGGAGATCGTACTGCCACCCTGAACTACTTTTCCAGACTTGATATTGGCAATAAGCGCCCTGAGGGTTGCCTTAAGATCGACGCCTCTATGGGAAAAAAAATTACCGTCTTCTGCAGCAATCAGGGCTTTTATAAAGACTTTTGGGATTTCCGAAAAATGGATGTATTTTCGATGGGTTTTTTCAAAAAAGACGCCGATGGGAGTTTCCCCGTCGTCATAATAGACAGGGCTTTCCGAGGCAATGATTCGGTCAATGGCACCTCTCTGTATCCGGGTCGAGGCATCAAGTGTTACTTCATAGAACACAAAGCCAATCAAAATGACAGGAATAAGGAACAGCAGACATGAAGACAAGATGAGTATTTTTTTCTTTTTTTTGTTCATATATCGTAACTACTCAGGTTGTTAGGTTCAGGGTTCAGCGGTGAACCTCTGAACCTGAGTCGTTCCCTATATTTCTCCGCTCAGAAGCTTTTTTCTCATGATCTCCTTCAGGTCGAGCGCCTTCATTTTTAGCCCTTTTCGTCCGTATTTCATGTTCGCTTCAATAACATACCATTTGCCTTGAGATCTGATGAGATCGAGACCCACATCGTTAAATCGGCATTTTTGGGCAGTCTCCTGTGCTATCCTGACGCCTTCTGAGGGAATGTCGTTGAAACTAATTCTTCCTCCCTGTGAGAGATTGGTCCTGAAATCCCCTTGTCGACTGATCCGCCAGTAGGCGAGCAAAGGTTCATAATTGATAAGCAGGACACGCAGGTCCCGGTCATGAGGTAAGAACTCCTGAATATATGCGATCTTTGTAAGGCGCAAATATCCCTCAAGCTCTTTTTTGTTGTGAATTAAAAAGACACCTCTGCCTCGAGCAGAGCTCCTGGGCAATTTGCCTATAAAGGGAAAATCAAAATCTTTGAGGATGTCCTGATGGTGAAGGTGATAATAGATTCTGGTGGTCGGGTGGGGGATTCCAAGCATGTAAAAAAGTGTGGTCTGTTTGATTTTTTCATCGGAATAGAGATACGTCTCCAGGCTTGGAAAAATCTTTTTCCCGATAGTTGTCAGAAACTGGGCATAATTAAGCGTCGGGAAGAGGACGCGTTCCGAATGGAAAATCAAATCCCTTTCATGGGAAGTGTAGTCCAGAAAATTGGGCTTTACCCCAAGGGTAATCACTTCGGGGACTCCTCGGAGCCTGCTTCCCAGTGCAATAAAAGTAGCCTCTTCCTTAACCATTTGTCATATCTGTGGTAACTGCTCAGGCTATAAGGTTCACGGTTTTCCGCTTTCGCTTCAGACGGGATCTACGCTTCGCCCCGACAGTCAAGGTTAAAAGTGATGAAGGAGGGGCTCCATTCTTTAGACAAATACCCTGTTCATCCGGTTTTTTGATACGCCAAACGGTTTTGCACACAAAGTCCAAGAAACACGCTATGTCGCTCTGGAAACATGAAGAAAATCCCGATAAAATCGGGTTTAACCGTGAACCTTGAACCCTATGACCTGAGTAGTCGCAATTATTTAAATATCTTATAGATATACTTAACGTACACCTTTAAGAAGGTAAGCCTGGGATAATTTTCTTCCAGAGCACCGAGAGTGCCTTTCCCGACTCCCGGGCAGTGGCGATTACTTCTTCGATTGAGGTTTCCTGCATGCAGTCGGGAAGGTTCATGTTTGTAATGACAACAATGGCTATGATTTTCAAACCGCAGTGGGCAGCAACAATGGCCTCTGAAACAGTAGACATCCCTACTGCATCGGCTCCTGTTATCCTTAAAAAGCGGGTTTCGGCCGGTGTTTCGAGGCTGGGGCCCACAAGCCCGACATAAATGCCCTGCCTCAGTGAAATTCGTGATTCAAGCGCTTCTTGTCTCGCCAGGGTAATCAGGCCGGCGTCGTAGACTGCAGACATGTCCGGGAAACGGGGTCCAAAGTCATCCAGATTCGGACCGATTAACGGGTTGGTTCCAGTCAGGTTAATGTGGTCCGTCACGACCATCAGATCGCCTTTTTCAAACTGTGGATTCAGTCCACCCACGGCACTTGATATCAGTAGATATTTTGTTCCAAGCATGGCCAGGACCCTGACAGGAAAAGTGATTTCTGCTGGAGAATATCCTTCGTAGATATGAAAACGCCCTTCCATGGCAATAATTTCTTTGCCGGCCAGTTCTCCCACAACCATAGTCCCTGAATGACCTTCAATGGTCGATATGGGGAAGTTCGGGATATCTTTGTATGGGAGACGAAAACTAACGGTCATTTGATCTGTAAGAGAATCTAATCCGGTTCCGGTAATCATGCCGACTTCAGGGATGCCTGCCATTTTGGATTTTAAAAAGTCTGAGGTCTCCTTTATCTTTTCAAGCATGCGCATCGTCTCCTGCATACATTGTTCATTTTGTAAACCCTAACGTTGTATAAAATTTGAGTTCAAAACGCTCTAGATTTAGGTCAGTCCCGCCAACGGCGGGATTCGGCCATTTTTAACTCCCAGGTTCACGGTTCAAGGTTAAAAGCAATGAAGGAAGGACTCTATTCTTTAGACAAAATTCCCTGTTCAGCCGGTTTTTTGATACGCCAAACGGTTTTGTACACAAAGTTCAAGGAACACGCTATGTCACTCTGAAAACATGAAAAAATCCCGATGAAATTGGGTTTAACCGTGCACCGTGACCCCTGAACCTGGATTACAAATGGACAAACATTTCTTGATGGCCTGATATAGAGCGAGCGAAGCGTTTTTGGGCCAAAGATTTATGCAACGTTAGGGTAAACCCTCGCCGCTTGCCCCTTTTCCCTAAGTGAGTCAAAAACAAAAGTCAATAGCTTACAACGAAAAACCTCTTGACAAAACTCAGGAAGAACACTAAATTTCTAACAAATTTTGTGCAAGAAGCCGAAGCTTAAGGCCACGAGGGCAATGTTTTCCAGGAGATCTCCTCTCGTGGTTTTTTTATTGACCGGAACGGAAAGATGTTTGAGAGCAATCTCATAACCAGAAATTCAGTCATGCACTCCCTTGATCCCAGGGTCAAAATCGTCGTAGTGGCTGCGTTTTCCATTGTGATAGCAGTATGTTCCAAATGGTCAGCATTGATATTGGGGCTTTCCATCTCTCTATTGCTTGTGCTGTTATCCTGGTTACCTCTGAAAACTGTTTTTATTCGGCTCATTGTGGTTAATGGCCTGGTCCTGTTTCTCTGGATGTTTCTCCCTTTTTCCTTTGACGGGGAGCCAATATTCACGATCGGACCTCTCACTGCAACAAAAGAGGGGGTCACTTATGCTGCACTCTTGACCCTCAGATCCAATATCATCCTGCTTGCATGCGTCTGTCTGGCATCCACGACCTCTATTCTAACCATCGGCAGTGCTATGAGACAGTTGCGTATCCCGGGTAAAGCTGTACAGCTCTTTTTTTTTACTTACCGTTATCTCCATGTTATCTACCTGGAATATCAGCGGCTGGCTAATGCATTGAAAATAAGGGGCTTTCAACCCAGGACCCGTATGCATACCTACAGGACCTATGCCTATCTTATCGGCATGCTGCTTGTGAGAAGTTATGAACGTTCTGAGAGGATAAGAAATGCCATGCTCTGCAGGGGGTTCAGCGGTCGTTTTTATAACCTGACAGAATTTGTTTTAAAACCATTTGATTTTATTATGCTTTTTATAATGCTTCTGGCGTTGGTGATTATCGCATTACTGCAATGGACACAAATCATTTATTGATTAATCTGGAAGACGTTCACTTTGCTTTCCCCGGGGGCAGACCGGTCCTTCGGGACGTCTCCTTTCAACTGCGTGAAGGGGAACGGATAGGCCTCATTGGTCCCAACGGAAGCGGAAAGACGTCCATGTTCCATGTTATTATGGGACTCTTGAAGCCTTCATCCGGAAAAATCGAAATTTTCGGTGAGAAAATGGCGAATGAGAAGGATTTCAAAGCCGTAAGACAGAGAATCGGGCTGCTTTTTCAGGATCCTGACGACCAGCTGTTCAGCCCCACTGTTTTGGAGGATGTGGCCTTTGGTCCCTTAAACCAGGGGAAATCGATTACAGAGGCAAAGAAAATTGCCAGGGAGACCCTTGAGTCTCTCGGGCTTTCGAAAGTTGAAGACAGGGTGACCTACAAGATGTCCGGAGGTGAAAAAAGGCTTGTTTCCCTTGCAACGGTTCTTGCCATGAAACCGGAAGTGCTTCTTTTGGATGAACCAACTACGGGTCTGGATCCTGAAACCACGGAAAAAATGGTCGGCATCCTCACAAAGTTGGATCTCGCTTACATATGCATCTCCCATAATATGGATTTTATCGTGCAGACTGTTGACAAAGTTTTCGGCATGATCGATGGGCGGATTGTGCCGGAAGAGGAGACTGTTCTTCACACTCATATTCACGCCCACGGTTTTGGTCGGCTTTTACACAGCCATTCTCATGCTGATGACGTGGGGGATGGCCTGGATTCTGATTAGCAGTGTCCGTCCGGAAATGAGCAATTTGATCAACCAAATTAAACCATCTGCTTTGCAGGTGGTGCCAGCTTTGCTACGCGGGTAAGTGAGAGATGTTATGGAACCCAATTTACAGAAAGATTGTTCTCTCACCCACTCCCTGGCGGTCGTTAGAGGCACAGGGAACACAGAGAAAGAAAAACCAAATTTCCTGTGTTTGAGAC
>JAFDJF010000744.1:2139-3631 GCA_019307645.1 Deltaproteobacteria bacterium | reverse complement strand
GTCTGCCGCATAATCAGCATCTGTTACGGGATTGTCTTGAAATTTATACATCACCCTATAGGACGACCTGTAGTACTGCATCAAGGTAGCTCCGGCAGCTTTTGTAATCTCAATGGTGTCCTTTAGTAATGGTTCCATGATGGGTAGTTACAAAAATTATTAAATAACGGCTCAAGGTTATCGTTTCTTGAGCACATTCACTGTACAAACCGATGAAGAAACGGCCTCTGAAAGCTTTTCGGGACTAAAGGTCTCTTTAGTCAGAGACTCAACGTCATAACAAAAATCGCTAACTGTAATTACTGTTCTGTGGTTGCGTATATGGTCCAGCATCCTAACTTGAATGGGCTTTGGTATATTGTCAATTGTGACAACATCTTCGAATAATTTGGTCTTCCAGTGCCTGCCTGTAGGATCATAGTAGTCCCGTTGGATCGGGAGGAAGGTGTCGACTGCAATCCAACTGATAATGCGGGAATAGTAGCATTGCTCCTTTGGTATTGTCTCCACTTTGTATGCCTTGATACTGGCGTGAATTTCTTCGCTTAGGAACCCGTGTGTCCCATGTAAATCTCTAATTCCGAGATCTGCATAGGTAAAATCGGTGCCAAAAAAAGAGTCGTAGGCTGTTAAGCCCGACAACCTTTTAACCCTGCGTACAGCCGGATAGTAAGCCCATTCTTCAGTTGTATTGTCAGTTCGCTTCCAGAACAAGTGCGCAGCGCCCTTCAGAGATTCCGGTTCCAGAATAACCAGTAATGCCCGTTTTCCATCAGGAAATTCTTTGTAACTGTTGCGGGCGACCCACTCACTGGTTACCTGGGTACCAACCTTTGTGGTGATCACCAACCTTCGCGTTCCCGACCGCCAGGCGGATATCGCCTCATCAGACTTTTGAATTATAGTCTTCCCATCAGGGTGACCGGCGTTTGCAGGAGAAACCCCAAAAACAAAGACAACGACTGAAACCAACCATAACAATTTTCTCATCTTTCAATACCTCCATGTTTTGACATATTAGAATTAGAAAACGGCCTGACTATGTGCTACAAAAACTTTTCCTTCTGTCTTTTCAAATCAAATTCTTATCTGCCTTTTAAGATGCTTTTTTTAGCTTAGGCAAAATATCCTCTTTATAACTTTTAAGCCAGGATTTTCGAAGAGTAACTGCCGTCTCTCCCTGATGCTTTCCAGGGTAATTCAAACACGATTTCAGGCAATATCCTTCAGAAATCCTGCCACCTTTCGGGCAATGTATAATTTTCATTGGTCCTGTCCCCCCTTTCAATATCACTCGGGTTTTTTCAAGCAGATAAAGTGTAACCACTAAGATTAAAGTTTGAACTGATAAAAGCTGGCTTCGATTCTAACTCGACCCCCCAGTTAAAACAAAATCGTTTATGGTAGAATTTGTATTTAGGGTTCGCGTAAAAATAGCATCTTCCATTGTAATATTTCAAAAGCATAAACCATGCCACCCGCAGGCTTTATT
>JAFDJF010000744.1:0-2125 GCA_019307645.1 Deltaproteobacteria bacterium | reverse complement strand
ATAAATGCTTTAATTTCATTAAGTTAGAAATAATAGGTCTATTATTTTTCCGCTGCATACAGCCACATTTGATAAAATTTCAAAACAAATTTTTGAAAAACTTCGAAATTAAACCCTAACGTTGCATAAAACTTCGAACAAAAACGTGTTAGAGTGCGTGAAATGAGTGTGTAGTCATGATTTTCTGGCCCGAAGTGTAGTTCACACTACATGAGGTTCAGGAATGCATGCTTACACGCGCAGTTCATGCACTATAGCGCGAGTGAAACGGTTTTTGTCGACAGGATTTATGCAACGTTAGGGTTAAATAACCATCAGGAATTAGAACAATTAGAAAAGCCTGTTTCCCTGCCCCTTTGTAGCCTTCCCGATAGCTTCTTCGTGGCTTTTTGCGGCTTGAAGTTTTGCGAAAAAGGTTTCTAAATATTTCAAGTTTTTTTCTCCCTTCGGCTTTTCCTGTGACCAGCGGCAGAGATAACTGGCTGATTTCACTCATTTGTCCATACTGCAGATTATGGCACGCCTTATGCTTCTAAGAAATACAAAAGCCTGAAAATAAACCTCAACAGAAAATTTCTCATCAGGCCCGCAACATTTAAACCACGGAACCGTTCCGTGAAACAGACTCTTTTGATGGAGGTTGAAATCGATGGGTGTAGACAAAAAACTATTGTTCGGCATAGATGAATCCGATTTTGCCCGGCAGGCCTTGGCTAAGGGCTCGCGCAAAAATAAATTCACATTTTGGCATCTCATCTTCAGATCATTTTTGGCAGATTTTAAAGAGTAAAAACCTTGAAATCCCGCCCAAGGCGGGATTACTGCCTGCCCTGTGGAATGCGAAGCCTATTCCTCTGGGGTGCCTTTTGCTCTTAAATATCTACCAAACCTAAATCTGAGCGCCAAAAATGTGAATTTATTTTTGCGCGAACCCTTAGTGGTCCAAAAGCGATTTATGGCTGGGGTTGATCCGAGGTTAATTACTACAATCTGCTTTGTGGATGACCCAAAAGCTATGCTGACCGAGGCAGGGCGGGTGATGAATTCGCAATTGCTCTATCATTCCTCCTAACTTTTCTTTTTCTATCCCCCCAACAGTCTGTACTCATAGATACTATGAATATTGATCTGATTTATTTTGAATTTTTGAGAAAAAAGATCTCGAAATTTTTCTACATTTGGCTCGTTGGCAGAATTATTTGCGAGTTATGGATGGCTAACTAATTGGTTTTACGATACTTATCTAGGCCACTATGTAATGGCACAATTTATGCTGAAGGAAGGTTATAAGAGAGAAAAGAGCATGGTTATCTATATCTCTTACATCATTTAAAAGGAGGTGAGTAAAATGCCAAGACGAAATGGAACAGGACCAAGAGGTCAGGGACCTGGAACAGGTAAAGGAACAGGGCTAAGAGGCAGGTGCAAGGGATGGCGGCGGCGCCGCGTCACATAACATCTTGTAAAAAAAGGAGGAATAAAATATGAAAATTGCTATAAGTTCCAGTGGAAAGAATTTAGATGCACAAATTGATCCCCGTTTTGGACGGTGTGAATATTTTGTCATTGTGGAAACAAACGACATGAGCTTTGAGGCCTTTGCTAACGAGGGCATGGCTGTAAGTGGAGGGGCAGGGATTCAGGCTGCCATGTTTGTGGTCTCTAAAGGAGCAAAAGTAGTAGTAACTGGAAACATCGGCCCGAATGCTGTAACCACTTTCTCGGCAGAAGGAGTTGAAATAATCACGGGTCAATCGGGCACAGTAAGAAAGGCCGTAGATGACTACAAAACAGGGAAGTTAATCGCTACAATTGCAGCTAATGTCTCTAAACATCACGGTATGAGTTAAGGCATGGGCCGTGGAATAGGCGGCTCAACGTGAGGCAGTGCAAGCTGGCCTAAACCCGCCGCGTTATCAAAAAATGAGGTAACTTCTATTGGCTCTTCCGTATAGTACCGCTTGACTGGTGTGACCCTTTCCCCAATATTTCGCCTGAACAAGGGCTGTTTCACCTGTTGGCAAGGGACCTTTTTTTATAACTTAGGGTTCGCGCAAAAATAAATTCACATTTTTGGCGCTCAGATTTAGGTTAGGTTTGGTAGATATTTAAGAGCAAAAGACGC
>JAFDJF010000155.1 GCA_019307645.1 Deltaproteobacteria bacterium | reverse complement strand
TTACAAATTTGCCGGTGCGAAGTTCACTTATGGCCTGTTTGATTTCACCAATGGCCTGCCGAGCCGGGGAGCTGTGGACGGAAGAAACCTTCTCCAGGATGCACAGTCCTGCAAATTTTATGCGGACGTGTTTGTGCCTGACCGAGAGACCAGAAAGGACCCCGATGTATCGCCGGTCTACGCGGATTTGACCGACATGCCCCCTGCACTATTTACGGTCGGTGCACTGGATCCTTTTCTGGACGATTCCATAATCATGGCTACGAAGTGGCGTATTGCGGGGAACAAGGCAAATCTGGTGATCTATCGCGAGGCACCCCATGGGTTCGATATGATGCCGTCGCCGGAGCAGCAGCATCATGAGAAGGTTAATCGGGTGTTTATGGAGCGCTGTCTGCGGGATTAGGTGCATTTAAGAAAAACGATTCAATAATAAAATGATTACCAGAATCTTCAACATATTGAGACTCTCTCCGCTCATACATTTCATGGCAATCGGAGGTGTGATCTTTTTACTAAAAATTGTTTTTGGCCACTATGATTTGATAAATAGCTGCCGGAATAATGAGCCGATTGTTATCTCTGCCGCCCAGATTGAAATGCTCCGAAGTGATTGGGCGGCAAGTAAATCACGCCTTCCCACGCCCGAAGAGGGACTGTACCTCATTGAAAACAGGATTAACGACGAACTCCTCTATCGGGAAGCGCTTCGACTCGGGATGGATCGCTCAAGCCCCGTGGTTCAACGCCGTCTTGGCCAGGTGGCCCGCTTTATTTTGGGCAGTCAGGAATCTGAACAGGACGATCTGCTCCGGGAGGCGAGGAAATTCGGGCTGGATCAAAGGGATGTGGTGATCCGGCGTCATTTGATTCAAAGCATGCGTCTCCTTATGGAACAGATCACTCCTGAGGAATTTCCAACAGAGGCCGATATCGAAGTCTATTACGCCAGCAATGTCGATAATTTCCTGCAGTCGATCCGCTTGAAGCTCTCGCATGTGTATCTCAGTGAGGAGCGGAGAGGCGATTTTCTGAAAACTGAAGCCTCTCGCGTGCTTGACGAATTAAGGGCCGAAGCCGTCGATCCGGAGGTCGCGCCGTATCAAGGGGATCCCTTTATCTACGGATACCACTTTTCCAGCCGGTCCCAGCAGGATCTGACCGGTATTTTTGGAGAGGTTTTTGCTCAAAAAGTCATGAATTTTGAGATCGGATCATGGTGTGGTCCCATCAAATCCTGCTACGGACTGCATCTGGTGTGGGTTCACGAGAAAACAGCTTCGTGCCCTGCGCCTTTTGAGGCTGTGCGAAGCCGGGTTGTGCATCAGCTCCTTGCTGAATGGAAAAAACAGCGCCTTGAAAATTCGTTACAACAGCTGCGTGATGTTTATGAGATACGTGTTGAAAAGACATCAGAGAGTTGAAAAGCGATAAGAAAGTCAAGGTTTCAAGAGGGCAGGGGTGCTCAGGAATGGAATTTAGACCCATAGTTCGAAATGTTATCTGCATTTTAATCGCGGCCCTGTGTATAACGCATGCATTTGCGATGCATACGGCACAAGCTCATCCGCTTGCGCCTTCGCTGCTGGAGCTGCAAGAACAATCCCCCGGTCATTTGCTGGTTCGCTGGAAGACCCCTTTGCTCAGCGCTCCCGGAGGCAATCTGTTCCCCCTGTTCCCTTCCCAATTCAAGAGTACCGAAATCCGGGAATCCTATCGTGAGGGCACCGGGCTTGTGAGAACCTGGGGAGTCAAATGTCCGGATAAGTCTCTGGTCGGACAAACAGTAGGTGTTCGCGGTATTGCCGGCAGCAGGGCCGATGTGTTTTTGAAAGTTTGTCTTGCAGACGGGCGCGCTTTCCATCGTGTTCTTACTGGTGAAAAACCTTTCTTCACCATCCCCGATCGAGAACGTAAATTTGAGGTCTTCCGTTCTTACTTTGCTCTGGGTGCAAGACATATCCTCACAGGCTGGAGTCATCTCCTGTTCCTGTTGGGGCTCGTTCTGCTTGTTCGAGGAATGCGGCCTCTGGTATGGACCATCTTTGCCTTCATTGCCGGTCACAGCGTGACGTTTTTACTCGCTTCTATTGGAATCATCAGTTTTCAGCAAAATCTCATGGAGGTGGTGATTGGCTCTGGCATCCTGGTCCTGGCATTGGAACTGACAAAGAGAAAGCAGGAACCCGCCTCTTTTATCCGTCGCTTCCCCTGGATCATGTCTTTTGGTTTTGGACTTTTTCACGGGCTGGGTTTTGCCGCGGCACTTTCGGAGGTGGGTTTGCCCCAGTTGGACATTCTAACCGCACTGGTTTCCTTTAACATCGGCATCGACCTCGGGCAGTTGGCTTTTATATTATCCATCCTTCTGGTGCGGATTGTCAGCCGTCCTTTAGTTTCGAGATTTTCTTTGATGGCGGGCCGGGTTGTTCCTTACGCAATTGGGTCGCTTGCTGCGTTCTGGGTATTTGAGAGTGTCAGCCTATGGTTTTGATTGATCCATATGGAAGAATAAAAATGCGCGCCATATTATTCCTGATCCTGATTCTATTGGCACCTGCGCCCCAGGCATCTGGGCACAATCTAAAGGTGACGCTGCTGACATTTGATTTGGTGATTACCGACAAGGAAATCTCTCTGCACTACATTACCGGCGTGAATTCTATCTATGCTTCAAAGATTGCAGAAGAAATGGATGCCAGTCCGGCGGATATGAACTTTTCCGAGCAGGAAAAGGAGGTCTGGTGTATTAATCGCCTTGAAAATATAGATGTCTTACTCAATAACAAAAAAGTGGATTTGAAGATTAAGGGATGGAACGTCCCTCTATTTGAAAACTTTTTGCTGGCACAGAATGAAGACGACACTATTATTATCGAAGCTTCTTTTGAGGCAGGAGAAAGCGGTTTTCGGTCGGGAGACCATACATTAAGAATGGTCGATCATAATTTAGGAGGTGCGCCGCGGCAGTTTACACATCAGGTTATATTTCTGGACAATATGGAACAGCAATCATTGGGAGGTCTCCGTAAAGGAGCCCTTGATATCGGATTTACAGTGTCGGACAGAAAAAGTACATTGGCACTGAATCCGGGCCCGTTCCTTGAAAGGGATGCATCCAGGGCGCAACCCAAAAAAGAAGGCAGCCTGAATGTCTGGTCTGAGAAAAATTTTAAGTCCCTTATGAAACGCGATGACCTCAGTATTTTTTCACTTGTCATTGCCCTGATTCTGGCCTTTGTCTACGGGATGACACATGCCATCAGTCCCGGACATGGAAAGACCATGGTTGCCGCCTATCTGGTCGGCAGCAGGGGAAGAATCCTCGATGCCGTTTTCCTCGGCATGGTGGTCACCCTGACCCATACGGGCTCGGTACTGTTGCTGGGGGCGATTGTGCTCTGGTTGCAGGAATACATTATGCCTGAAACACTGACACCCTTTCTACAGATAATATCCGGCATCATCATTTTTCTATTGGGAATATGGCTCTTTATGTCCAGAGTCCTTTTAAAAAAACACGCACTCCCAAACGCCCATAGGCACGAACATCACCATCGTGATGGTATTTTGTCTCATAACCACGTGGAGCGTGAGATATCCGATGAAATCAAAAAAAATGTGTCCTGGTGGGAGCTGCTTCTGCTTGGCATGAGTGGAGGAATTGTACCCTGTCCCGCTGCTTTGGTTGTTTTGTTAGCCGCAATGGTAATGAAAAAGTTGGTTTTCGGCATGGCCCTGATACTGTCTTTCAGTGCAGGACTGGCAGTGGTTTTGATATTCATTGGCGTGTTCATGGTCATGGCAAAAAATCTATTGAACGGGTTCGAGCGATTTGACTCGTTTTCCAGAGTTATGCCTGCTATTTCCTCTATTGGGGTCATCGTCATCGGCGTTTTTATCATATTTCAGGCGTTGGTGCAGGGAGGATTTTTAGGATGAAAGCATTATTTCCCAGGGAGGAGAGAAATGCCTGGTAAGGTAGAGGGAAAAGTCGTTGTCATCGCGGGGGCTTCGAGTGGGATCGGGAAGGCCACGGCCAACTTGTTTGCGGAGGAGGGTGCGAAAGTTGTGATGTTGGCCAGGAACAAACAGCGTCTGGACGGGGCGGCGGCGGAGATCGGATCCAATGCCGTGCCAATACAGACGGATATTGGCAATCCCGACAGCGTGAGGGCAGCATTCTCCCGGGTGGATTCGGAATTCGGCAGGCTTGACGTGCTGTTAAACGTGGCAGGAGCAGCGCGCATCCGGTTGATAGAGGAGGCCAGTGACGAGGACATCGCGACAGTTGTCGGCACCAATTTTCTTGGTCCCATCTACACGACGCGCTCGGCGATACCGCTTCTGAAGCGGGCCGGCGGGGGCGACATCGTCAATGTCTCGTCGGAGATAACCCTGGACGACCAGCCTCTGATGACGCTATATTCTGCCACCAAACGTGGCCTCGATGGTTTTACAAAAACAATGACCAAAGAGCTCAAAGCCGACAAAATCCGCGTGACACTCCTGGTCGCAGGTGCTACTGCTGATACCGGTTTTATCGATAACTTCAGCCCGGAAGACATCGAACGCGTCTTTCCGGTCTGGGAAGAGGACGGCTATTTAAAGCGGGTTGCAGGTCGCGAGCTCATGGATCAAAGCTGGGTCGCTGAGACGATGCTTTTCGTGGTGACCCGGCCGCGAGGCCAGATGGTGGACGTGATTCATGCCAGGTCCTTCAGTTGAATAGGCCCTAACTTAAACTTAAATATAAGGAATTCACATGACCCAAATGAATACCCCTGTCCTGGTCGGCACGGCACAGCTTTTGGAGCGGGAAAGCGATCCTGCTGTTGCCATGACGCCCCTGCAGATGCTTACCCAAATCGCACGGGAGGCTTCCGAAGATGCGGATGTGGGAGAAAGGCTGCTCAAAGAGATTGACACTATCGGGATTGTCGAGATCCCAGCCTGGAATCCCCGGAATGCTCCGGCACTTCTTGGTGAACAACTCGGGGTTAGGCCCGCCTCCACACTGTGTACTGTGGCCGGTGGAGAGATTCCACTGGTGCTGGTCAATCACGTGGCAAAGAGAATTGAGGACGGGCAGACACGTGTGGCACTGATTGCCGGCACAAACAATTTCAAGACGCTTCAGCATGCCATGAAGGAGAAGTCCTCATTAGACTGGGAGCAGGGAGGCAAAGGTGAGCCCCAGGTGATTGGCACCCAAAAGCCGAGTGCCTGCGACAGGGAAAAGCAGCATGACCTTTGGCTCCCGATTCATTTCTATCCGATTTTCGAGAATGCACTTCGGGCCAGGCGCGGGCTCGATCTTGAGTCGCACCGTGTACAAATGGGCAGGCTCATGCAGCGATTTACCCGGATCGCGGCAAAAAACCCAAATGCCTGGTTTCCTGTGGAGCGCGGCGTCGATGAGCTCACGATCCCCGACGTTACCAACCGCATGATCTGCTTTCCTTACACCAAATACCTTAATGCTGTTCTCGATACAAACCAGGCCGCCGGAATCCTGATGTTGTCCGCCCAGGCTGCCAGGGAGTTGGGCATTTCGGAGGGAAAGCTGGTCTACTGGTGGGGCGGTACGAGCACCGAGGAAGATCCCTGGTTCGTTAGCGAGCGCCCTGACCTGGCAGAGTCGGTCTCCCTCCAACGTTGTGCGGAAGAGACCTTTGCCCGGACAGGAACTTCTATCGAGGACATGGATCTCATAGATTTTTACAGCTGTTTTCCTGTTGCCGTGGAACTGGCAGCAGAGGCCTTCGGTGTGGATGAAAACGATCCGCGCGGCTTGACGGTGACCGGTGGACTGCCCTATGCCGGAGGGCCTGGCAGCAACTACACCCTGCACTCGCTCGCCACAATGGTCGGCCGTTTGCAGGCCCGTCCGGGGTCAACCGGGCTTGTCACGGGAAATGGTATGTTCCTGAGCAGCCATTCGAGCGTGGTGATTTCGACAGAGCCCAGGGGGCCTTCTCGCGGTGATGCGGGCGCAAAGTCGTTTATCAGGAGCAAAAGCGCCTTACCGGAGATCGCAGAAGAGGCCTCGGGCCGGGGCACAATTGAGACCTATACGGTAATATGCGACCGCTCCGGGGCCCCGGAACTTGGGGTTGTACTCGGACGACTGGACGATGGGCGGCGTTTCGTAGCAAACACCCCTTCTGGCCGTCCATTTCTGGAAGATTTTGTTGCGGTTGAGCAGGTTGGACGAAAGGGTCGGGTGAGACATATAGATGACCGAAATATCTTCGAACCGAGTTAGTGTCCATCCAATGTTGTTAAATTAAGGACTTCTCCTTCAAGTCCCCCTTTCGCA
>JAFDJF010000743.1 GCA_019307645.1 Deltaproteobacteria bacterium | reverse complement strand
GCCTCCTGTAGGACAAGGTCGATTTCGGGATAGGCCTCCAACTCTTTTTTCATCTTCTGGATACCGCTGCCCCAGGCCTCGATGAGCTTCATGTCCTTGAAAATAGGGGCCAGGACCCGGTTGCGGATCTCGCTTCTGCCGGTGCCAAGATCTTCGAAGGAGAGGGCGTCCGGGAGAGGGCCGGGGCTGGTGATCTCCAGCATGTTGAAAAGTTTCTTGCCTGTCCCTATATTTTCATACCGGCAAACCCGGCTGATTCTCTTCACTCTTCAATTTAGTAACGGCACGGATGTTCGCAATATTCCAGGCATATTGAATCTCCCAATCATTCCACCCCGCTATCTTTATATTTCTCGTATCTAGGAAAATTCTGCATCAGTTCCCCTGCGCCTCTGTCTGTTCCGTCAGCTTTTTTTCCAATTCCTCGATGCTTGGCAGGGAGGATTTCAGTTCCTGCCTTTTCCTGTACTCCATCAATCTTTACTAGACCGGGGCTGCAAACGGCTCACATTTGCCGGGCCACGCCGCCAGTCAATTGATGAACAAATCGGAAAATTATCGGAGAAATAACACATCGGTCACTTGTCCCCATCACTGCCTTAATGATTAGCCAAAACCATTTAATGATTAATTAATGATTCGGACCGCTGTCCAAAACATATCGAGTCGATCGGCCTTTGCCCACTTTTCTCGCTAACCCGGCCTCCATCAAAGTCTGGAAATCCGCGGCTGCCGTGGGGCCTGAAATGCCAAAAAGCTCCTGGCATTTTCGACTTGTGAGTTCTTGACCTTGTATCAGTAACGCGATCATTTTCTTCTGCCGCTCGTTCAATGTATGTTCCACGGCCGGTGAAATGAAACCAGCGTCTTTCGAAGGAGGAATGCGTAAGCGCTCCAAATCTTCCGCCGGTCCGCGAAGCGTGAGCTGAAAGTACCCGTCCTCGCTGTCGAATTCCGGGACGTCCAACCCGTGATCCAGCATAGCGGCTTTCATGCGGCCCAGACCACTACCGCGCTGTTCCATGAGCTTGAGGGATGCCAAACATTGGGCCAGCACCGGATTCCTGGAACAAGGCCGGTACTTACCCCGACGGAGCTTGGCAAGAGTTAGGGGCTTGGGCGGTAGTCCCGGACTCGAAATCACGATACGGTCGAAAAAGACCTCCACGAGGATGGACCGAGCACGGTCTTCGTAATTGCGATGAGCAATAGCATTGACAATCGCCTCGCGTACTGCTTCCTCCGGGTATTCATCCAGTACAATCCGATTGAGGCCGACGATCCGCACGGGATGGCGGGTATTCCTTTTAACAAAATCAACAACCGCCTGGATGGCTTCCGGGGCAGCGGCGCTAACGGTATCTTGGTCCTGAGGGTTTGGGTCCGGATCATTGCTGCGGTAAGCATCAGCCAGAATCTTACAGTGGGGGAAAAGCACAGAGGGATTATTGGTTCCTTATCGAACAACACTGGCTCCAGGTGCTCATTTAGGAATGGATCGGTAGTGATCAGGCTGGCAATCATAATCCTCTCCAACTCCAGTTCTTTCTGAACGGAGCTGATGAAGATCCGACGCTTATCTATACTATTTGGCGTCATTGTCCTTGCTATCTCCATATGGTGCTGGGTCTTCCTTCACAGTCAGTGGGCGGTTCATGGCATTCACTTCGAGCCAATAGTGTTGGACTTTGCTGACCTCATGCCATTCGAGCCGTGCCGGGTCTTTAATCGGAATTTTGGGGTAAAGAAAAAAGGGAAGACCTTAAATATTCAAATAACTTATGTTTCCAGTTGGTAACCCTCTTCCTTTGCCATTTTCTCTCCTCGCTGAACTGCTAGAATTTTTTTTTGCCTGGTACCTTTATCCTTATATTTTCTCCCTCTCCCCTTTATCTCCTCCTCTCCGAGTCCCGATTACATCGGGATACAAGCCGAAGGCCGCAGGGGTGGGGAATGAGGCTAAGGGTTTTTTTGGGCAACAGACCACGAAGACCGGACCCTTTGTTTACGTTATGTCATTTATAGACCTTACACATGATTCCCCTGAGGTTGGCAGAGCCTATTTCGGGACTGTAGGGCGGCCGGTCATCCGTGAGAATATTGACATTTGACTCTGCCCAGCCGTAT
>JAFDJF010000742.1 GCA_019307645.1 Deltaproteobacteria bacterium | reverse complement strand
GACATCTAATCAGTTCGGATTCCATGTTGAAATCCAGCTCTAATAATCAAATTATATCCAAAATTACGTCTATTTTCGGGTCACTTTTATTTTACTTAATGATGCCTGAGAACAGTTCCTCGATTACAGCACATAAGCCCTTCCCGGACTACACAGTGTGTACGGGGAAGCAGGTACAATGCCTGGTTTAGAGAAATCAGCTTAACGAGAATATCTTGACATTTTGAGCTAACCGGCCTAAATCCTTCTTTTATGGTAATGTTATCGCTACAAGATAATTTATACTTTAAAGGAGATTAAAATGATCAAGGAGTCCATTATAAAAACGATCAGGGGAGAGGATCTTTCCCAGGAGGAAATGGAACAAACAATGGACCTGGTGTTTGACGGAAAGGTATCTTGCTCCCAGGTGGCTTCCTTTGTCACTGCCTTAAGGATGAAAGGGGAAACAGTTGAAGAAATTACGGGTGCTGCCAAAGCCTTGAGAAAAAGGGCTGCAAGCTTGCATTTGAACGACCAACTGCTCTCTATCGGCCGTGATGATATTCATGTTGAAAGAGAAACGGTCCTTGCAACAACCTCTAGTGGAAGAAAAAGTACCAGCACATTCAATGTTTCGACGGCAACCATGTTTGTTGTCTCCGGCGGTGGAGTAAATGTCGTGAGATATGGAAACCGGGCTGCATCCAAGTATTTCGGTGCCGGTGATGTGCTGGAAAGCCTGGGCGTAAATCTGGATATCTCGAATTCGGATGTGGAAAGATGTATCACCGAACTTGGCATCGGCTTTATTTTTAAACCGCTCTTGAGCGGGCCCATGCAGCATGTAGCTGAATTCAGACAGGAAATGGGGATTCGAACTATTTTTAATCTCATAAGTCCCCTGATCAATCCGGCCAGTGCATCCGCATATGTCCTGGGTGTTTATGATGCTTCCCTTACTGAAAAACTTGCATATGTCCTTTCCAAGCTCGACGCTGACAATGCGTTTATTGTTTATGGTGAGGGAACACAGGATGAAATCAGTATCTGTGGTCCTACGACCGTTTCCCGGCTGATTGAAGGCGAGGTGGAAACCCGTGTTATCACACCTGAAGAATACGGGTTCAAAAGGGCGAGCCACGAGGCCATTCGCGGAGGAAACGCCAAAAAAAAGGCAGGCATCATCACCGGTATTCTCGATGGTGAACCTGGTCCCAAACGTGATGTTGTCGTGTTCAACGCTGCAGCCGCTTTTGTGGCTTCAGGTTGTGACACTTACATAAAAGACGGTATCAAAAGGGCTGTGGAAGCAATCGATTCCGGAAAGGCTAAAAAAAAGCTAAAGGATCTTGTCGATTTTACAGGTAAATGCAAACCCTTTGTCCGAAAGTTATTTTGATTTTAAAATTCAGATAGAATTCACTAGGCTGATTCAAGTGTATACAGTATCTGTTATTATATGGAAAAGAAGGGAACAGGCGGCACAGTGGAGGGCCCGGATTGACATCTTGTTGATTGTACAGTCGACCGGTAAATATTAATGAATGCATGTTTTGAAACTGCTGTTGTCACAGGAACTATCAAAACAGAAGCAGAGATAAAAAAAGGCAAAGGAGAAAATATATGGATTCAGGGAAAAATCTCTATAAAACATATTTCAACCCTTTGCTCATCGAGCCGAACCGTCCATTTCCGAAAGAAATTGCCATCATCGGGGCGGGAACCATAGGGCCGGATATCGGATACTATCTCAAAAGTGCCTTGCCTGACATCACTTTGTATCTGGTGGATGTCGCGGAAAAGCCGCTTATCAAAGCCGAAGCACGTATCAAAGATTATCTTCAAAAGGGCATTGACCGCAAAAAGATAACCTCCGAAAAGGCGGAAGTGTTAGGCCGGAATATCGCCTACACAACCGATTACGAACAGATAAAAAATTGTGAACTGGTCATAGAAGCGGCTTCAGAAAACCTCACACTGAAACAACAAATCTTTGCCCGTATTGAAGAGATTGTGTCTGGAGACTGCATCATCACCTCCAATACCAGTTCTATTCCTGCGGACCGCATTTTTTCCAATATGCGAAAACCCGCCCGCACCGCTGTAACCCATTTTTTCGCTCCTGCCTTGCGTAGTCTGCCTGTGGAAGT
>JAFDJF010000741.1 GCA_019307645.1 Deltaproteobacteria bacterium | reverse complement strand
TGTGTCCCCCTGATTCTCCTGTTCCTTTTTCAGGAAATACAGAATATCTCCCATTGTGATCTGGCATGGATAACACTCTTTGCCGGAAGTGTATTCCATCCCAAGATCAAGGCCTTTGCACGTTTCCAGGACCTTCGCATTGATACCAAACCCCCTGAATGTGGCTGCAAGGACATGAGACCCAATTCTTGCCATCTCAGGGATCAATACGGTCTTATCCCTGAGATCAAACCGGCCTACGTTCTCCGTGAGCGATTGAAAATCTACAACTTTCTCTGCTCTCATACCCCCTCCTCAGACAGAAAATTATCTGGTACCGGGTTTTCTGTTATATAAGACAAATAGAGCGAAGCGATTCCATACTTCGTCATTCGTCACTCGTTATTCGATATTCTGCGGTTTAAAATATTTCCCGCATGGTAGCAATCCCGGATACTTGATTTTACCCTAACGTCAATGGTATTAACTTAAGGATTCCTTCCTTTAAGTCCCCCTTTGCAAAGGGGGATTGAGGGGGATTTTTAAGTAGTCGCAATAAATCCCCCCCACCCGCCTTTTACGAAAGGGGGGAGAACTGCGCTTAAATTTAAGACATTGATGCTAACGTTGCATAAATCTTTGGCCTCCTAATTTGCCAGCTGCATCACCTCCTCAACCTCAAAGCTTCTCACCTCTAACTTCTGCATCGTATTTTCTATGACGTTTCGGTAGGCCTCAATCCTGGTCATCACACCTGCCACAGCACTGTGCTCGTCCAGTTCCAGGATCAAATAGGCCTTGTCTCCCATAATATGCCTGTAAAAATGCTCCACAAAAGAGTCTACTCCACAGCCGAAATTGGTCAGATGAAGGCCAAAGTAGTTTGGATTGGCCTGTATGAACTTGGCCGTCCTCAAAATACGGGCACCCAACCCCCAGTACATGGACGGAAAATCCGAAAGATCTACTGAAGACACATCCATGAAATCCATGGGCAAAGCCGCCACGCCGATCTTTGCCAGATTCCTGCCAAGCCTCAGATTCAGTCTTTCATCATAGAGGTTATAGGGTCTGCCTGTTATGACTACCATCGGCTCATCAGGGTCATGTTCCTCAAGGATCGACCTGCCTTTCTGATAAAGCGCTTCAATAAACTGATCCTGTCTCTCAAGGGCGTAATAAAGGGCCTTTTTTATCTCTTTTTTTGAAGCTCGGAGCCTGGGCTGTATCTGCTCTGCGATCTCAATAGCAAGTGAGTCGGGATCGTATTTCAAATGAACAACAGGGCTCAAAACAGTTGAAGGGTCTATGCCGAGGGCCATGCGGACCATGTAGGAATTGCTCTGGACCATGGGGCAGTAGAACCCGGTTTCTGACGGCTCCGGCGTAGGCATGGTTATGATGGTGGGCAGAAAGAGGTATTGTGTCTTCCCGATCAACTCTTTGATATGACCATGGGACACCTTTACAGGATAACAGGTCTCCGCAACCATTGTCTCTATCCCGATCTTGGATATATGCGTATTTGTGGGCGGTGTCATGACAAGCCGGAACCCGAGCCGATCAAAAAAATGCGCCCACAGGATAGCGGTCTGCTGTCCGTAAAGGGCGCTCTGCATCCCCACTGTCGGCCGGTTGTCCACTTGCATCAGGGCCTCGCCCTTAAGCTCTTCATAAACCCCGGCCATGTACAACTTCCAAATATCCTGCCTTAATGTAAAGAAGTTCTCACGCTTTTGCCCGCTGCTTCTTGTGAGCTCATATCGGCCACACTCACCGCCCCAGACACTGCGGCGACCGTCAAAATCATATATCTTCAGTTTACACTGATTATGACAGTTGGGATCCGCACGGCATATCTTTTCTTTGTGCTCCATCCGGTCGTTGATTGCACTTTCAAGCCCCCGGAATGTACTGCCGGCCATGTCTTCCAGTAGCATTCTTTCCTGCACACTGACAGCATCGTCATGTGTCTCAAAGGCCTCCCTGTGAAACGGTGTCCGGGACATCCTTTCCTGTACACTGATAGCAGCCCCGTAGGCGCCCAGCACCTCTCGGTGCGGGGGAACCAGAATGCCACGTCCAAGAACATTTTCAAATGCGGCCACCACCCCTTTATTCAAACACGGCCCCCCGAGAAACATAACCCGCCGG
>JAFDJF010000740.1 GCA_019307645.1 Deltaproteobacteria bacterium | reverse complement strand
AAACTTGAGATAACTTATCATTTCCCAGAAAGAAAATAGCTTCTCTGCTTCAGGCCCTTTAGCTGATACTGTTTAATATACCTATCGATACCCACTTTACCGATAAAAATACAAACCCCCTCTTCTCATGCCTGAAAACAAGGGGTTTTATCTTTACCTTTCAACCTATACTGCCTTCCTCCAGCACCTGCCCCACCGCATTCCAGCCGAAGATATTGATGCCTTTGTGTACATGCCTTTCAGTTCCTCCATAGACCAGCGCCGGAGCGATGGCCTGGTCGCCTGCCAGGGCCACCCAGCGCTCCAGCCCGCTAAAGAAATCTCGGTTAAGGGTCTGGCCCGACTTGATTTCGATCGGCATCATCTTTGTCCCTACATCGGCAATGACATCCACCTCATTGCCATTGCTGTCGCGCCAAAAATGAAACACCGCGCGTTCACCCAGGTTGAAGCGGGTCTTCACCAGCTCCGAAACGATAAATGTTTCAAAAATGCTGCCTCGCAACGGGTGAGTTGCAAGCTGATCCGATTCCTGGATGCCTATCAGGTAGCAAAGCAGGCCGACATCGTAAAAGTAGAACTTCGGCGCTTTGATCAGCCGCTTGCTGAAATTCGCATGATGCGGGCGCAACTGAAACAGGATATAGCTGGCTTCAAGCACGGAAATCCAGGCCCTGGCTGTGTTGTGTGTAATGCCGCAGTCGGTCGCCAGTGAGGAAAGATTCACAATTTGCCCGCTGCGACCGGCGCAAAGCCGCACAAACCGCTGAAACACCTCCAGGTCCTGAATCTTCAGGAGTTGGCGGACATCCCGCTCCACATAAGCTGTCACATAGGCCGACAGCCATGTGCGCGGCGACAAGCCTCGGTCGTAAAGCGGCGGGTAACCCCCTGTGAAGAGCATCGCATCAAGACTTGACGGCCTAACTCCGGCCCGGTCCAGTTCATGAATAGAAAACGGCAGCAATTCAATGAATGCAGTCCGGCCCGCCAGCGACTGGGTAATCCCGGACATCAGGCCGAATTGCTGAGAGCCTGTCAACAGAAAGAGCCCCATGCGACCATCGGCATCGACCTGCGTCTGCAGGTAGGAGAGAAGTTCCGGTGCGCGCTGCACCTCGTCGAGCACCGCCCCGTCCGGCAACCGTCCCAAAAAGGCGCGTGGATCAGCAAGCGCCATCTGTCGCACATCCGGGTCTTCCAGGGAGAGATACGGCTTATTGTCAAATACGGCTCGAGCCAGCGTGGTCTTACCTGACTGCCGGGGTCCGGTGATCGTGACAATGGTGAATCCCTGCAACAGACTGCGGATCGTTGCATCGATATCGTGCGTGATCATGGCATGACCTTCTGCGAATATATGTAGATTATCAATCACTTTTTCAATATGCATAAACTTATCGCGAACAGTGAAACTTCCGGGAAATCCTATAATCCTCTTTTCAAGCGTTTCTGCGATGGCCTGGATTTCATTTTTCATTCTACTTGACTTAATCTTTTTGCGCTTTATAATCTCCATGAAAATATCAAAGGAGATTTTATCGTGCCGATTTACGAATATCTTTGCAAAGAATGTGATCACTGTTTTGAATATCTTGTTTTTTCCGAAAAAGATCCTGTTCCAAGCTGCCCCCAGTGCCGGAAAAACAAGGTAAAAAAACTTATATCCGCCGGATGTGTCCGGCCCAAAGGTGTCGCAACCGGAACCGGCGGGTTTAAGCCCCCTGCCTGTGCCCCTTCAGGCGGTTGAGGTATCTGACTCTTCTCCCGGGCGGGAGAACTAAAAATGCCGGAATAAAATCTAAGAATCTTTCGCAGCGTCAGGGCAAATCCTTTTACCAGCCCCCAATGCTAAAATCACCAAGAATGCGAGGCAACCCTTGCCTTTCTTCTTTTTCTTTAAATGTTCTCGGTCAGGTGAATATGTATCCTCCAAACACAGGCTGTTTTTGCCCAGGACACAATCATGCATTATAACAAAAACCAGCCCCCATCTTTGCAGATGCTGGAACCTCATCAGACTTCCTATCGCTGGGTAATACTGGCTCTGGTCTGGCTTCTGTATCTTGCCCACGGATTCATCGGACGTTCAGCCGCTCCCCTCGTAACGCCAATGCTGAAGGATCTTGACATGACATATGGCCAGA
>JAFDJF010000739.1 GCA_019307645.1 Deltaproteobacteria bacterium | reverse complement strand
GAATTTTGCGAAAAACGCGCTGGGATCCCGCAATGCCGTTAATATTTTCAGATGGATAAAAGATCGTGCGGCCCCAATGGGTGAAGAAAAACAGGACACCCTTTGGCGGACCGGCATTTACCATGACGCCAGCAATTCCAGACCCGAATTTTCACAGGCGCTGCGGGAAAGGGTAGCAGATATTCAAAGGAGGTATCAAGATGAAGGATCGCATTGAAATACTGGCCAGCGGTTTCGGAGGCCAGGGTGTGGTCAGACTGGGCCAGATTGTAGGCACATCGGCTGTAAAGCAAGGCTTTCGGGTTACGATGTTAAAAAGTCACGGCACCGAGCAGCGGGGTGGATATGTGAGGACGCAATTAGTCCTTTCAAAAGAAGAGATTGACAGCCCGCTGGTGGAAGACCCGGATTACTTTTGTTCATTTTCTACCGCCGCATACAAACAATTCAGCCACATGATGAAAGACGGGATCATGCTGTATGATCCGGCTACTGTGGAGATTGATGAGAGCAAACCTTTCCGGCAGATCGCCGTTGCCGCCAAGGAGACGGCGGTTGAAAAACTGGGCCGGCCTATCTACGCCAACACCATCATGCTGGGTGCGCTGACCGGGGCCACGGCCGGATTGCTGGAAAAGGAGAATATGCTGGAGACCATGCTGAAAATTATCCCGAAATTCAAAGAGGAGAATAAAAAAGCCTTCGAACTGGGCTACAGCATGACAGCATCCGGATAAACCCGCCAGAGGCGGACAAGCCGGAAATTCTAATATCGAATATCAAAATATTTACCCTGTTAAATGGCGGCATAATGTAAAGCTTTTGTGTAACCTTCTGAGGCCGATATATTAGATTTGGTATTTGTTTAGAATTTGGTGAATTAGAATTTAGAATTTTCTATATCCAACCCGGTGAATCCGGAACCAAAATCCTGTGCAAACATGATACGATTTCAATAAATTAGGGACTATATTCAAGGAGACTGCAATGTCTGATGACCAGAAAATCATTGGTGATTGACGAGGTCTGCCTTTCCGTCGGATGGCAAGTTTATAAGGACGACAATATTGCCGCCTGCGCCAAGATCGCCGTGGAAGAGACCGGCATGGGCGTTTATGAGCACAAGCTTAAAAAACACAAGGTGAAAGTCCTCGGCGTTTGCCGGGATATTTTGAAAGCCAAAACCGTAGGGATCATCGAACGGGACGAGGCTACCGGCATCACCAAGTACGCCAAGCCGGTCGGTGTTGTTGGGGCGTTATCGCCGGTTACAAATCCCACCGCCACACCGGCAAGCAATACCGTTGGTATTTTAAAGGGACGCAATGCCGTTATCTTTGCGCCGCATCCCCGAGCAAAACGATCTTGCAAGGTTGTTTGCGATTTTATGCGAGAGGGGTTGAGAATAGTAGGTGCTCCTGTAGATTTGATTCAGCACATTGAAGAACCGAGTATACCCAGGAACCAGGAGCTCATGCGACAGGTTGATCTGGTGCTTGCCACCGGAGGGGCGGTCATGGTCAATGCCGCCTACTCGAGCGGTACCCCTTCCTATGGCGTCGGCGCCGGCAACCCGGTGATCATCGTAGCCGAGGATGCTGATGTTGCTGATGCGGCGGAGAAAATTACGATCAGCAAAACTTTTGATAATGCCACTTCGTGCAGTTCCGACACCTCAATCGTGATACATGAAAGTGTGTATGATGAACTGGTGGAAGCGTTTAAAAAACAGGGCGGTTACCTGTGCAATACCGATGAGAAGGAGAAGCTTGAAAAGTGGATGTGGGTGCCGACCAAACAGAGTGACAAGCTGGCGCTGAATCTCAAGATTGTGGCGATTTCAGCCAAAAGAATCGCGGATGGTGCCGGAATCGACGTACCGGATGACACTTCCATGCTCATGGTTGAAGCTGAGAATGCCGGTGTGGATCGTTTCAGCGGTGAGAAGATTTCTCCAGTGCTGGCATTGTGGAAATATAAGACGTTTGATGAGGCTATCGAGAAGGTAACAAAAATGTACGAGTATGCCGGGATGGGGCATTCCTGCGGTCTCTATTCATTCAACCAGGAGTATATTGACAAAGTGGCTTCGAGTCTGAAAGTCAGCCGGGTCATAGTTCGTCAGGCGCATGCACCATCGGCCGGCGGTAATCTTTGGAATGGCATGCCTTCAACGGTGACGCTGGGATGCGGGACCTGGGGAGGCAACATCACCACTGAAAATATTCACTGGAAGCATTTTATCAATGTCACCTGGCTGTCGGAACCTATCGAGCCCGTTAAAGTAAATGAAGAAGATGTTTTTGGTATTGTTTGGCAAAAACACGGGCAATAGATAATATTCTGACATATTTAGAGAAAGAATCAGAATAAATTGTGTTTTTACAGACCCTTAACTATAAGAGGGATCCCATGGAAAAGCAAAGGGTAGTGGACAACCATGTTGAATTTGGAATCACTGAGAGAACAGGTCTATCAGAATCTTCGTGAAGATATCGCCAAAGGGAGGCTTTTACCCGGTTCATCCATAAATCTGAAAAGTGTTAGCCAACACCTTGGTATCAGTAAAACCCCTTTAAGAGATGCGATTATTCAGCTCGAATGTGATGGATTTGTAACCATCTTGCCCCGTCGTGGGATAATTGTAAATAAATTAACCCTTCCAGACATACGAAATTTAACCGAAATAGCCGGAGCACTTGAAGCAGCGGTTATAATATCGGTTTTTGATGAATTGAAACCCTCTCATATAAATGAGATGGAGCGCCTCAACGCAGAGATGATATCCGCAATTCATAATGAAGCGTTTGACAGAATTTATGAACTGAACATCGCCTTTCACGATGTGTTCTTGAGTTTGTCTGACAATGAACTTTTGAAAAAAAACATCATGCCGATAAAACAGCGTCTCTATGATTTTCCGAGACGTGCCTACATTAAGGAATGGGAACTTATCAATTGCGCTGAGCATACGCAATTGATTGCGTTTATGAGGAACAAAGATTGTGAAGGCGCTGTGAGTCTCTGGAAAGACAGGCACTGGTCTTTTTCGTTTCACGAGAAATTCATCCGGAAGTTTTATTTAAATGCCAGTGAAAAAATTCGGAAAGAACTTGCCATGAGACAAATATCTGGACTTTAACATCAATGATAACTTGTACTTACC
>JAFDJF010000154.1 GCA_019307645.1 Deltaproteobacteria bacterium | reverse complement strand
CTTCTATGCTGGAGGTTCCGGGATTGCTGCTGGAGGTGATGTATTCGACACCCCGTGCGCCGGCGATGCGTTGCTGTAGCGGGGTAGTGACAAAACCCTGAACAGTCCGCGCGCTGGCGCCCAGATAACTGGTCGTGACGTAGATAACACTTTTTTCTATCTCAGGGAAGTGGCGTACGGAGAGCTGACCGGCGGCCTGCAGCCTGACCGGCGGCCTGCAGCCCCAGCAGCAATAACAGGCAGCTGACGACGATTGAGAGTACCGGGCGTTTGATGAAAATATCGGTAAACGTCATGGCTCAGGTCCTCTACATCTCAACCGCTTCGTCGACGACGACCTTGGCGCCGCGATACAGTTTGTTCTGTCCTGCAGTGACGACTCGGGTGTTTGGGTCCAGCCCCGACAGGATACTGATTCGTCCATCGCGGGTTTTACCAACGGACACGATCACCGGTTTGGTGATGAGGTCGTTGTTTTCGCCCTGCTTGATAACAAACACTGTATTGCCGTGCAGTGAATAGGTTACCGCGGTTTCCGGTACGGTAACCATGTCATGCTCAACGCCAAGGGCAACACGCAGTTGAGCGAACATGCCCGGCACCAGACCCTCACCGGCATCAATCTTTGCCCGCACCAGCAGATTGCGTGTGCCCGGGTCGACCTTGGAGTCCAGAGCAAACAGGCGGGCATGAAAGACTTTTTCCGCATAGGCCGCAACCCGCAGCTCAATGTCCAGCCCGGGTTTGAGTAATGCTGCTGCCTGGGAGGGCAAGGTGAAGTCAATTTCCAGCTCGCCGGGGTCCTGCAACGTGGCAATAACCGTGCCGGGAGAGACATAGTCTCCTACGTCTATTTGGCGAATCCCGGCGATACCACTGAACGGCGCGTGAATACGCTTGTTAGCCAGTCGCGCTTCAGCCTCTGCCAATTGGGCACAGGCTCGCTCCATGTCCGCCTTGGTACGATCATACCGGATTTGTGAAATGGTGTTCTGCTCCACCAGTTTTTGATCGTGCGCGAACAACAAGTTGGCGAGGTCCAGATCCGCCTTCCGGCTTTGCCGGTTGGCCTGCTCCACCTTATCGTTCAATACGACCATCAACTGCCCTTTCTCAACCCGTCCACCGGATTCAAAGTTGATCCGGATGACTTCGCCGCTTTCCTCTGAGGTTAATTCGACCGGCCAATGCCGTGAAGCGGACATAAAGATAGCCGGCAATGGAGCCGAAAATTCCCACTAACAGGACTACAACGACAAGATAAGCGCGCAATATGTGGCCTCCAATTCTATTTAAGGGTGCTGTTTTAGGTACTATTCTACCTGCAACCGTCACTTTCATGTTTAAACGTGGTCGCCAAGTGTTGCGGTAACCATATGGTTTTTATTCTAAATAATCAACCCCCATGTTGGTGTAGGGCTCAAAACAAAATTGACGTTATTCAAGAAAACCATTTCCTTTAATCATTCCTCGCAGGGATGTTCCGGATTCTGAAAAAAACAGCGTAGAGAACCGGCACAACAATCAGGGTGAGTATGGTGCCGAAAGACAGCCCGAATATGATGGTCACAGACATGGTGGCAAACAGGGTGTCTGTCAAGAGCGGCGTCATTCCGAAGATAGTGGTCACAGATGCCATCAGAACAGGCCGCATCCTCATGATGCATGAATCCTTCACCGCCTTTAAGGGCTCGCTTCCCTTTCGGATCTCAATATCTATCCGGTCTATGAGAACCACGGCATTTTTGATCAGCATACCGACGAGGCTGTAGGCCCCGAGGAGAGACACGAACCCGAAGCCCAGACCGGTAATCAGGAGCCCCGCCGTAATTCCAATAAAAGCCAGAGGGATAACCAAAACGATAATCAAGGGCTGCCTGAACCCATTAAAAAGGGTCACGAGGATAAAGGCCATTAAGATTAGGATCATAGGCAGATTTTTTTTCAAGCCTTTTCCTTCGTCTTCGGACAGCTCATGTTCGCCGGCCCATTCCAGTTTATAGCCTGGGGGTAGGTTGATCGCCTCGATTTGCGGTCTTATCAGGCCAAAGAGGGTGTCGCCTGTGACCCCTGCGGATTCGCATTGCGCCTTAATGGCCCTCTGCCCGTTGTACCTGCGGATAATCGGGTCTTCCCATTCGACCTCGGTCGCGCGCAGAGTTTGCCCCAGGGGAACGGCATTGGGCCCGCTTCCCCAGACCGGGGTGTTTTCAAAACCGGAAAGCCGGGAAGAATCCGTAACATGCGTTTTGACAAGGACAGGTATCAGTTCGTCATTCTCGCGGTAAAAGCACAGGGGCTGTCCATCGGTCATGCTTTTTACCGCAACAGAGACATCTTTTCTTTCGACGCCGGTTTTTCTGCCCCTGGACTGGGAATAAACAAGTTCGAACTTTGGGACCCTCTGTCGCCAGTCGTCGCGAACATACTTGGCATGGGGCTCGCTTTCCATGATGTGTTTGGCCTGATCTGCCAGGTCCCGGAGCACCCTGGGATCAGGACCCGAAAACCGCGATTCGACCCGAAAATCGTAAGGCGGGCCATTGATATAGGTGTTAACGGTTGGTTCGGCATCCGGAAAATACTCATTGAACCAGGCATCAAGTTTGGGGACCAGGCCCTTGATTTTTCTGTAATCGTACACATTAATGAGAACCTGGCCGTAATTGGGCCATCGCAGTTTGGGATTTTTCTGGAATATATATCTGGGCGGTCCGGACCCGATGCAGGTGGCAAAGTTTTTGACCTCCGGCAGGCCTTTCAGGTAAGCTTCAAAGACTTTTAAATTTTCAGAGACTTCCTGAATCCTGGCCCCTTCGGGTAGCCAGTAATCAATAAAGAACTGTGCCTTGTCCGAATCTGCGTAGAACATCTTTGGGACATAACCGAATCCGTAAATCGAAAGCAAGAGCAGGGCAGTCATTAAAAGAAGGGTAAGCGCCCGTTGCCGTAACGCAAGGTCAAGAATTCGGCCATAGAACCTGTAGATTTTCCCTGAAAACAGGTCACCGGGCTTCTTGTCCGCCGGAATCCTTAAAAACCTGTCGCAAAAAAGCGGGGTTTGGCTCATTGCCAGGACCCAGCTGATCATCAGCGAGACAGAGACAACCTGGAAGATGCTGCCCAGGTATTCCCCGCTGCTGTCCGGAGACAGGTAGATCGGAAGAAAGGCCATACATGAAACGGCTGTGGCGGCCAGGAGCGGCCACGCGGTTTCCAATGGCGGCTTTACCACCGAAGAAAACCGGTCTTCACCCTGCTGGAGACGAACCAGGGAACCATCAACCACCACAATGGCGTTGTCAACGATCATACCCATGACGATCATGAGGGCGGCGAGGGAGACACGGTGGAGTTCGATTCCCCAGAAAAGCATGCTAATAAAGGTCCCAAAAATACTGAGGAGTAATCCGCTCCCCACAATCATGCCTCCCCTGATGCCCATTGTTACAAGAAGGACAAAAATGACTATGGACACGGATTCGATCAGATTTACAATAAATTGGCCGATCGCCTTTTTGACTAATTTTGACTGATAGTAAACCCCATCCAGGCGGATCCCGAGCGGCAGTCGTCTCATGAGTTCGTCGATGCGTTTCTGAACCGCATCTCCCATGGTAACCACATTGCCGCCCGGGGCGGTGGATATGGAGATGCCGACAGCCGACCTGCCGTTAAAGCGCATCATGGGTTCCGGCGGTTCCACATACCCCCTGGTGATCGTTGCCAAGTCTTTCAAAAGAAACTGCTCGCCTTTTTCTCCCTCCACAACAAGGCGTTTGATTTCGTCCAGAGATGTAAAAGCACCCGATACGGCCATGCGAATCCGCCGGGTCCTGTTTTCCAGCGCCCCTGATTCGAGCATCTCATTCTGGCGTTTCAGGATTGCCATGATGCGGCCAGGCGGGATGCCCAGGCTGTCGATCTTCGACCTGGCGATATCTACATTGATGCATTGGGTCTGAATACCGAAGAGCTGAATCCTTGCGACATCATCGACGAGGAGGAGCTCTCTTTTAATGAAATCCGCATAGTCCTTCAGCTCCGCATTTGAGAACCCGTCTCCAGTCAGGGCGAGGAAAATGCCATAGACATCACTGTAATCGTCATAGACAACGGACGGACCGGCCCCCGGCGGAAGCAGGCGCTGACAGTCACCGATCTTGCGTCTCAGCATGTCCCAGAGTTGCTGGATCCGTTTTTTCCTGTTTCTGTCGTAAAGGTCCACGTAAACAGTGGAAAGCCCCGCCCTGGAGACGGACCGGATTTTTTCCACCTCATCAGAGGACTGTGCCGCTTTTTCCACAACGTCAGTGACCAGTTGTTCCACTTCATGGGGTGAAGCGCCTGGATACGGGGTGATGATCACAGCCGTTTTTATCACAAATTCGGGGTCCTCCAGCCTGCCGAGACGGTCATAGGCATAAATGCCGCCGATAAGCAGAACAAGGGTGACAAAAAAGGTAACAGCCCTGTGATGAACGGAATATTCCGGGATCTTCATTTTTCCCTTGCCTACAGCAGGTTGCCCACATTGGTCTTGGAAGGCGGCATAAGGATGCGCACCTTTTGTTTGTCCTTAAGGCAGTGCGCCCCTGCCGTCACCACCCGGTCGCCGGGATTAAGGGCTCCTGAAATTTCGATTCCTTCAGGGACAATATTTTTAATGGTCACAAACTGTTTTCTTACACGTCCGTCTTCCGGGTTATGGATCCAGACAAAACTTCGGCGGTTGTTGTCGTTCAATACGGATTCTGCGGGAACGACAAAGACGCCTCCCGTGTATTGATTCGAAATGGTGACGGTGACTTCCGCTGTCATGCCGGGGAGAACGGTGGCGCTCTCGTCCTGGTCGAGCGTCAAGGTCATCAAATAGGTCTGGTTGGAAGGATTGGGCCTTTTGCCGATCTCTTTGAACACGGCCCTGAAGCGCTTATCCGGAAACGCATCAAATACACATGAAAAGGATGTGAAATGCGGCGCCCTGGGCAAAAGATTCTCGGGAATGTTCACTTCCACTTCCATCCCCGATATATCCACCAGAGAAATAACCGGTTGACCCACGGAAACGCTTTCATGGTCTTCTACATACAATGTGTGTACATACCCTGTAAAGGGGGCCTTAAGCACGGTATCTTTTAAGGCATTACGGGCCGCCTCCAGATTTTTTATGTCCGCATCAACCAGTGCAACCGCTGTTTCATATACTGCCTTTACATGATCGAATCGGGCCTTTGAAACTCCCTTTTCTTTGATCAGATTCCTGTATCGTTTAAACTGGAGCCACGCTTCTTCCTTTTGGGCCTTTGATGCATGAAGCCTTGCGGTCAAGGCCTTGACCTGTACTTCAAAATCCCTGGGATCGATCTGTGCCAGGACCTGCCCTCTGGTCAGCCTCTGACCAGTCTCCAGGTTGTAACGAATCAAAGGGCCGCCAACCCTGAAAGACAGGTTGACCTCCCTGACGGCCACAGCAGTGCCCGGAAAAGGGCAGGAACGATTTTGAGACAGACTTTTTAATTCCGCTGCCCTTACCGGACGTGTCTGTTCCGGCTTTTTTTCTGAAGGCGGGTTCTCCTTATTGCACCCAACGATGCCTGCCTGAAAAAACGTGAACACAGCTCCGAAAAAGAACAGTGCCGCTATGGAATAAATCTTTCTCATGATTTTCAGGTCCTCCCGTACGCAGCTCTTCTCATCCGTATCGCCAACTCATCAAACACACTATAAAAGACCAGCATTACGATCAGGGTAAGAGAAGTCGACGAAATCAATCCCCCATTACCGCTATTCCAATGGGTGAAAACAGTTCTGCCCCTTCACCCCGGGAAAGGGCCATGGGGATACACGCAAATATGGTGGTCATGGCCGTCATCAAAATGGGCCGAAGGCGAATAGACCCTCCCATGACAATTGCCCGATTTCTTTCAAAACCGCTTCTCCGCTGCTGATTTATACAATCAACAACCACCCCTAAAAGGCTATGGAAACGAAATCCAGGTGAAATTAACAATCTATCGGCTATGAAGCACAACTGAATAAGCACCCAAGTGTCTGAATAGCATTCAGCAAAATTCCTGGTTGACGTAGTGTTTTTTTGCTTATGGGCATTGTTTTCTTTTCTTCCTTATAATTTCTCAATTTTCGAATTTCCAATGAATTATCACAATATTTTGAAAAACAATAAGCCATGTTCTCAAGGCTTCCCCCATAGACAGCATCGACATAGCCTTGTTGATCAAGGTTGGCTACAAGAAATTCCTCATGACGAGCTGATTGTAAATGTCGTGTCAACTTTTTTATTCCCAGTTTTCTACGCCACCCTGTTTTAGTTTTCCCAAAACGATGTTCTGATATGTTATTCGTCCGATCCAGCAGAATTCCTTGGTTGCTTCCTGGAACACTGATTAAATGTCCAACGAGTTTATCCGAATACTTATCCAAATAATCAATTACTATATTTGAGCTTTTTGCAATAACTGGATCGTCAGCAGTTGTTCTTGTTTGCAATTGTTGGCTAAATTCTTTTAGTCTTTCCTTTATTTGGCCGGCATCTTTAATTGTCGTACCTGGAGGGCGTTGGCGAAGCACTGGCTTTCCATCAACTCTTTTGAACCGTAATATATCCCTGAGTTCTTCAAATATAGCTACTTCCTTTTCGAGATGCTGAGCAATATTGACTAGGTTTTCATCACTTTTAACGGGTTCCAGAACACGAACCATACTTGCTAATGTCTGCTTTTCTCTTCCGTTTAATGGAGAAGAGGCCAGGGAAAAGTTTGAGAGCAAATCGTAAACTTCAACACAGCGGCGATAAAAGGCTAGGCCAGGTTGATCAAATGGAAAATATTCCCCTTTCAGTTCGGAGCAATAATCGTCTAACCATCTAAAAATAAAAAAAGTAATATATTTCCGTAACATGACATTATCTAATTGTAGTTGTTTGCCTGGATGCTTCAAGAACTCATTTAACTCATTTTCTGGGATTGATGGTATTTTTTTGCTCCGTCTCACTAATCCATTGCGTAATGATTTGAGTCCCGGCCTTATCTTCAGCTTCCGCAATAGCTTAGTCAATTCTTGATGAGTTTTCTTGGAAAGAGATTTGCCGACATTTTCCAGAAAGTGATATTGGCATATCAGATCTGGAACGTCGTCAAATACTTCATTCCTGGCCAAGGAGATGTTTTGGCTCAGATCGCGCATCGTAGCCAACGGGACTCCGAACAACTTCCTGCATTTGTCGAGGAATTCCTTTATGTCATTGACATTTTCCGTGGGCATTCGGCTAGTTAACAGGACAATACCACTGATTTCGTCGATAGCCGTAAAAAGAATATCTGTGCCCACTTCACATGTTCCATCAAAATGGCCGACATACCCTCCATTGCCATTGATCATTTGCTGTATAGCTGGGGCATTCGCATAGTGAACCGCAGCCAGATAATCAAGGAAACGATTAGCAAGATCGCTTATGCTGCTTTCAGGAAGAGCTAAACCATAACGGCTATGAATATCCTGTCGAATTTCCTCATTTTGACGGTGATGTTGAAAGCGTTTAAGACCAACTTCAATAAT
>JAFDJF010000738.1 GCA_019307645.1 Deltaproteobacteria bacterium | reverse complement strand
GGTCGCGCGGTCCATCCAGTTGCCCGCCTTCACCCCAGTGGAGTATCTGCCAGATTTTTCCTCCTCGCACAACAGCATAATGAGGCGCATTCGACGGATCATTGGGCGGATCACCAAGATAGAACATGATGATATCTCCGTCCACCAGATTGGAATTCACAGTCGGATCAGCCGCTTGGGGGACAGTCCCTTCATATGCCCTGGTGTATCCTTCCCGGTCAAGCAGGTTCTTCAAATCGGCTTTGGAATAATTTCCGCCGGGAGACGCTTTTCCGGTAATCGCGGCATAGGCCAGATCCTGGCAATAGAGAAATTTGTCAGGGGCTGAATTATAAAGATCGCAAAGGTCCTGAACTTGCGGTACATTGCAGGCCACGCCCAAGACCTTGCGCTTATCCGTTGAGTTAAGCGTCCCGTAAGAGCTGTCGGCCAGAGAACCGTCCTTGTATACGCGAAAGGTGTAATCCGCTTCCCCGCTTCCTGTGTAATAGCGGATGCCGTAAGTATAAACGCCCGGAGGCATTTTACCTGCCGGCCAGAACGCCCGTTCCGGACCGCTCCCATCACCGTCACCGGTTTCTCCCTGATCATCATAATCGATCGCACCGCCTTCGGCAGTCGGACCGAGGCCGGCCCCATCCCTGGAGGTACTGAGCATGGCATGGTTCGGGTCGATGACCCACATATCGATGTCCGGTCCCTCATTATTCTCCGTATGAGACCATGTCAGCGTAAATACGGGATTTCCGACGGTTCCGTCGCTCAGTATGGCCCCCGGATCTGCGCCTTCACTGGTATCGCTTGCTGTTGTTTCATTATTACTGACTGTTTCATTATTATTGTCCACGGCTTCCTCTCCCATATCGCAGGATACAAATACTAGGCCTGTCAATAAAAATGCAATGAATGTAAGTCTTGTGATTTTCATGATCTCCTCCCTGGCTGTTGGGTTTTTTTAGTTTAAAAAAACCATACCCTATAATTTTCAGCCTGTCAGTGAAACGGCTCACAGGAGAGGTGTGAAATTTTTACAGGGGGTAAATTTAGCCATTGTCACAAATATATGCTGATTGAAAGGTGATCAAGAGCCTCCTCGTTCGTTGATTGCGGCATTTGGACGTTCTATCATTTGTTCCGTTAAATTTGAAAAACTCGGTCGCAAGCTCCCTCAGACAGTTTCAAATTTGACGCTGCACTTCATGAAGAACGCTTTCCAAATGACCTCAATAGACTTCACTCAGAGGCCACTTGATCACTGAGTGAACGCATGAATCCAAAAATTATTATGGCAAACACTTTAATTCCCGTTTTTGCTAATGAAGAGTAGCCTGCGGATCATATGCATACATTGAAATCCGAGAAAAACATTGAAACCGGATATATAATTTTATATCAATTTCAGATCGATTCGATTACGGTATAAAAATTAAGATTGACTGATGATGGTTTTCTGCAAAACCGCAGAACTTTTTTCAACATTCTACAGAGGAGCATGAACATATGAGCCGGCAACTTATCGGAACCTGGGAACTCATCTCTTTTGAGCTGCACACCACCGGAGGGGATGAATTATCCCCCCTGGGAGACTCACCCATCGGCATTGTCATCATTGATAAAAGCGGATACATGTCTGCCCAATTAAGCCGGGGCGACCGTGCACCGTTTTCTTCAGACCCGCCGCCGCCTGAAGAAATACAAACCGCATTCACGGGTTTTATCGCATATTTTGGAAAATACCGTATCGATGAAAAAAAACAGACTTTTACGACACGTGTCCAGGGATCATCCAACCCGGACTGGATTGGAGAAGACCAGATACGCTATTATGAAATTCAGGATAACCGGCTGATTTTAAAGACTATGCCCATGAAGATAAAGGGTCTGGGCAACATTGAGGTTGTGGGCACGGTTATCTGGAAAAGAATAGAACCTCTCTAAAAAATGATCTAAGGCCCGATTTCAGATATAAAACCAACCTGACCTTATCTACGCAACACAATATATTGTGTTATTTTTTTCTTGACATACCACATATTTCGTTTTATAGCACAAAAGCAAAAAATTAGTACGTGCCGCAAGCCCGAATGCAAGCCTTTTGTGTTGATACCATCATTTCATGCCCATATCTGATCTGGAAGTGTTTATGAAAAAAGAT
>JAFDJF010000737.1 GCA_019307645.1 Deltaproteobacteria bacterium | reverse complement strand
TATAGATGTTATCCAAATTGCCGCAATTATGAGGAGTGTCAAGGCAACCCTCTGTGCCAATATAAGTGAGACACTTCCCAACCCATAATTTAGAGTATAAAACAGGGGGTGGGGAAGGAGAAATAAGATGTCAGAGAATGTATCAATGTCAACTCACATTAACAAGGAGATTGAGGAAATAGAAGGAGTCCTTCGGACGACTGGAAATTCCTCCATCAAAGAAACAAAGAACATTCCGATTATCAGGACCATCCCGGAACCGGAGGTACGCGAGAGAGCGGTTCGTCGAAAATTCACAGCAGAGTATAAACTTCGTATTCTCAAAGAAGCGGAGTCCTGTACGAGAAGGGGTCAGCTCGGCGCTCTGTTGCGCAGGGAGGGACTTTATTCGTCCAATCTCATTACATGGAGACATCAGTCAGAGAAAGGGACATTGAAAGCTCTGTCACCCAAGAAGAGAGGACCCAAAGGGAAAAAATCCGATCCATCAGCCCGTCGCATTACTGAACTTGAGCGAGAGAACGAAAGGTTGAAGAAAAAGCTAAAACAGGCAGCAACCATTATAGAAGTTCAAAAAAAAGTATCCGAGATCCTGCAAATACCTGTCAACGGGAACGGAGAGAAGAACTCATGAACACGGCAGGATTATTATCAAAAGATGTGGGTATCAAGAGCGCCTGCGATGCCCTGGCCGTTCCCCGTGCCAGTTTTTACCGATGGCGTGATAGAGATAAGCACTGCATGAAGAATCATTGTCGTCCTATGCCACCGTTGGCGCTGAGAGATGACGAACGAAAAGGGGTGCTGGACATACTTCACGAAGAACGATTTATGGATCAGGCCCCAAGGCAGGTCTATACAGCGCTTCTTGATGAAGGCATTTATATGTGCTCAGTAAGGACCATGTACCGCATCCTGGAGGAAAATCAAGAAGTCAGAGAACGGAGAAATCAGCTACGCCATCCCAACTATAAGGAACCTGAGCTACTGGCAACTGCGCCCAATCAGGTGTGGTCCTGGGACATTACGAAGCTCAAGGGACCGGTAAAGTGGACATATTATTATCTCTACGTCATCCTCGATATCTTCAGCCGATATGTTGTTGGCTGGATGGTAGCGCACAGGGAAAAATCAGCACTGGCCAGAAAACTGATCGAACGCAGCTGTGAGAAACAGGGCATTCAACAGAATCAGCTGATTGTTCATGCGGATCGAGGGCCAAGCATGACATCAAAACCTGTAGCATTGTTACTGGCAGATTTGGGGGTCACCAAAAGCCATTCAAGGCCCTACGTCAGCAATGACAACCCTTATTCAGAATCCCAGTTCAAGACCATGAAGTACCGGCCTGATTTTCCACAACGGTTTGGTTGCGCTGAAGATTCCAGATCCTTTTGTCATGGCTTTTTCAGCTGGTACAATACGGAACACTACCATTCAGGGATTGGTTTTCTGACACCGGAAGATGTCCATTACGGACGGGCTGAACAAATTATCAAAGAGCGTGAAAACGTATTGAAAGTGGCCTTTGAAAAACATCCAAACCGGTTCAAAGGGAAAGTTCCTAAACCCATGGCATTACCAAAGGCAGTCTGGATTAATAAACCATCGCTGAACGAAAGTGATTCGGTGATACACTAAATTATTGATGGAGGTGTTTCATTTTCATTGACACGTTCCGCTCCGTCGAAAACTGGGAAGGCCCGGAAAGATCATAGAGACCGTAAGAGGGATCGGATATATGATCAAAGAAGAAAAGCCATGACGTTCAGATGGAAGTTGTTCTTCTCATATTTGCTGATTGTTCTGATACCATTTCTTGCTGCCGAGAGATATATGGCTTCCCATTTAGAAGATCGGCTGCTGCAGCAAATTGAAGGCCGCCTGTCCACGAATGCCCTCCTTCTTAAGGGCGTCATCGAAAAAGAATATCTAAACCGAATACCTTCCTACGAATTGGATGCTCTAATCACGAAAATAGGCAGGGAGGTTCACGAACGAATTACTTTCATAGACAACCGTGGCAATGTCCTGGGAGATACGGAGATATCTCCAGATGACTTGAGGGCGATTGAGGATCATTCGCGGCGCCCGGAATTCATACAGGCCTTCAAGACAGGTTATGGCATGGCCACGCACTTCAGCACGACGCTTAACA
>JAFDJF010000736.1 GCA_019307645.1 Deltaproteobacteria bacterium | reverse complement strand
TCAATAAGAGGATTTTCTCCTTTTATTGCCTCAATAACATGGGTAATGTTTTCTGCTTCATTGAATGAAGGCACTATTGCGAGTATTTTCATAACCATTGAAAGCCGTCAGAATAACAAATCAATCACCATCCATAATGCATAAACCTCAGGGCAGTACTTATCTTCTATAGGAAAAAGGGCCTTTTTTCAACCCATTAACCGTCTATGAAAAAATTTTCGGGTAAAGCCTTGATATTTTTTAGAGTTTTGTCAGACATTCAGGATAAAATTGAAACTGCTGGTAGAATATTGTTGACAGCCTGAACAGGCAAGTTAAGATATTTTTGCCAAATGCATCAGCCTCATCGCATGGTTTTCGACAAACCCTTGATCAAGCACCAGGTTTTGAGGCTCAGGCTTGAGGGATTTTGAGGAATTATTCTCTTCTGGATTTGACATGAACATAGTAACGGATATCATCAGAAAAGTCGATAAGACCATTTCAAAATACTGCATGATCAGGCGCGGGGATCGTATAATCGTTGCCGTATCAGGAGGGGTTGATTCTGTCTGCCTCTTGGACGTATTCCACAGTCTCAAGGAGGTTTTGGGGATAGAATTGGTAGTAGCCCATTTTGATCACGGACTTAGGCCGGATGAGGATGAATATGAGACTGAATTTGTCAAATCCTTGGCAGCGTCTTTTGAATGCGATTTTGTTACAAAAAGGGCGAATCCTGACCTACAGCCGGAGACCGCATCATTGGAGGAAAGGGCAAGAGATGTTAGATACCGATTCCTCAATGAAGTTAAAGAGCAATTTTCTGCCCAGAAAATAGCCATGGGCCACAACCTCAATGATCAGGCCGAAACTGTCCTGATAAGACTGCTGAGGGGAAGCGGCCCGTCAGGGCTCTCGGGCATACCGCCCGTGCGCGACACGCACATAATCAGGCCGTTGATCGAGGTGACCCGAAGTGAGATTGAATCTTACCTTTCCAACAGGGGACTCCGACACATAACAGATTCTTCCAATTCTGAAACTAAGTACTTGAGAAATGAAATTCGTTTGAACCTCCTTCCACAGCTCGAAAAATACCAGCCCAAGATCGTTGAAATTCTCGGCCGGACAGCCACGATCATGCGAGAAGAAACCACGTGGTTAGAGGCAAAGGCAACAAGATGGTTGAAAAAGTGGGCTGAAAAAGGTTCAAATGATGAGATCGTACTCCCTTTATTCCGGTTCAAGGGGTTGCCTGAACCACTGAAAAATCATGTCATCAGACAGGCGCTGAAGAGAAAGGGTGGGAGTCTTCGACGGATAAGCTTGCCAAATATTGATGCGATAAAGCAGATAGCAACGGGCAGCAAGCCTCAGGCAGAGGTCTCCCTGCCCAACATGCTTGCGGTTAAAAGAGTGTACGACAAACTGATCTTTTTAAATTCAAAACCAGAAACTCCCAAGCGATTTTGCTATATTATAGATAAGCCTGGAACGTTTGATCTGGAAACCTTAGATTGCACAATGCAACTCGAGGCAGTTGACAGAAAAGCCCTGCCAAAGCTGACAACCTCCGCCTGGGCCGCCTGTTTGGACGCAGACCTCATAACCTATCCATTAATGCTCAGGAACTTCCGGCCCGGTGACAGGTTCGTCCCCTTGGGAATGACAGGCCACAAAAAGCTAAAAAGTTTTTTCATTGACATGAAGATCCCGTCCCATGTCAGGGCATGTATACCTATATTGACCCAGGGGAATGAACCGATTTGGATCTGCGGCCTAAGGATTGATGATCGCTTTAAGGTAACATCAAGGACCCAGAGGGTTTTGAAGATCACATTTGATGACCAAGGCAGCACTTTATATGATAAAGGGTTGCAATAGAAAGGGGTCAAACCAAAACTGGGATCTGCAGCACCCCATTACTCCACTACTCCATCACTCCAGCTTCGATGAACCGCCCCCACATCCGGCAGGAATGCCATTGCAGGGACGGCTTATTTAAGGCGGGGTTCCTCTTTGCTTACTTCCCTGGCGGTGTCGGTCTCAAGACGCCATTCTTATCCCTCTTGTTGGGATAAGGCTGCTTGGGTAACGGCGCCCCCGGAAGCTCTACGATCGATTTGCCGTATTTCCAATCGGGTGGACAGACAGCAACATATCTGGCATAACCGCCT
>JAFDJF010000735.1 GCA_019307645.1 Deltaproteobacteria bacterium | reverse complement strand
AGGCCTTTGAAAAATGCCAATTTTTGTTCAAGTTCAAGGAAGATAAAAAATTTAACCACAGGAATATATGAAATATTTCGAGGATTAAATTTTGAGTCTGGCGCCGAAATTGGGCAAAAAGGGGCGTTTTTCAAAGGTCTTAAAGAGATAACAGTCAAGGGGAGGACTGTCCCTTCACTTTCCTGCGCGTTTTTGCCCCTGCCGCGTTTTTAAAAAACCTATCAAATAAGGTTGATGATCTCGTAAAAAGTCATCTCTCCGGTGAAAACCGGAGTCCAGACAATCTGGAACTATCTGATATAACTGGATTCCGGCCTTCGCCGGAATGACGAAGGAGGGTGTTTCCCGTTTTTTTGGGTCAGACCAAACTCAGACCAAACTGCGCACCAGATTTATCGCCATAGATTTCAACATCATACAGGCATAATAGACCATTTGGATGAACACAAAATGTGGCGTACTTATATGTACGCCGCAGTGATTTACCCTGTTAAATCGGCTTTGCCGTCTCGCTTGCGAAAATTTAACAGGGCAGGGATGCAGCGTAATCCCGCCCTGGCGGGATAGACGGACTTTTTGCGGAATCGTCTAAAAATGTTATTTTTACCTGAACCCTAAGGAGCGCGATATGAGAATTTCAAAGTTATCCGTTGAGGGTAAGGTCGCCATTATCACGGGTGGCAGCCAGGGAATTGGAAATGGACTGGCAAAGGGATTCGCCAAGGCCGGAGCTTCGGTAGTTTTGGTGGCCCGCGGTGTTGAGCTTCTGGAAGTTGCGGTCAAGGAGATAAAATCCCAAGGCGGACGCGCATTGGCAGTGCCTACTGATGTAACGGACAGTTCTCAGGTGTCCCAGATGGTGAAGCGTACGGTAGAAGCCTTTGGTCGGATCGATGTGCTGATCAACTGCGCCGGCGGCACGGGTGCAGATCGATTCATCCCGCTGCTTGATCTGGAGGAAGAGGTTTGGGATCGAGTCGTGGATCTGAACCTGAAGGCCGTATACCTGTGCTGTCGGGCGGTTGGCAGGGTGATGGTAGAGCAGAAGAGCGGCAGTGTCATCAATATCAGCTCCGGTGCAGCTACAACCCCTGTAGCGACCCTGACTTACTACTGTGCTGCAAAGAGTGGTATCAACCAGTTCACCCGAGCCCTGGCCATAGAATGGGGCCCCCATAATCTCCGGGTTAACGCCATCTCACCTGGGCTGACAGATACACCCGGGGAAAGAAATCATATGCCTCCCGAAACTTGGGAGAAATACGCCGGCATGGTTCCTCTGGGACGCGTTGGACAACCCGAGGACATTCTCGGTGCGGCACTTTTCCTGGCTTCGGGGGCCTCAGACTTTATTACCGGGGCTGTCATTCCTGTCAGTGGTGGGCCTCAATAGAAGCTAAAACAGAGGCAATTGGAAGGTTGACGACATCAAAAAAATAAGGAAATGTAAAAATGACTGATTTCGCCTTTTTCTTAACCGGCTTTTCATGAAAGGAGAATAGATATGACCAGAATACCAGAGAAATGGGAATTAGAAACAGATGTCCTCGTCGTCGGCTCAGGCGCCGGGGGGTTATCAGCAGCCATATCCGCCCAGGACAATGGGGCCGCAGTGACTGTCATAGAGAAGTCCGATATGTTCGGCGGCACAACCGCCATCTCCGGCGGTGGGATGTGGGTACCCAACAACCATCACAATGTGGAAAAAGGGGTCAGTGATTCCAGAGAAAAGGCCCTGGGCTACGCCAAACTGTTGACCAAAGGGGCCGCTGCAGATGAACTCATTGAAACGTATGTGGACACAGCACCCGAGATGCTCAAGTATATGGAAGATAAAGTGGGTCTGCGCGTGGAGATCAGCACCATGCCAGACTATCATCCCGAACGTCCGGGAGGGCATGACGGAGAGAATTCCCGTACCGTGATTCCGGATCTTTTCAATACAAATGAACTGGGTGAATATCGTGAGTTACTCAGACAGAACCCCTCCAACCCGATTCCCATGAGGAATAGTGAGATGGTGAAATGGAATGGAATGGCGAAACCCCAAAATCTTGATTTCGAGTTGATCGAAAAGCGGATTGTAGAGGGTTTTGTGGCTTTTGGTACCGCACTGTCCGGATATCTGCTCAAGGGTTGTCTGGACCGGGGTGTTGAACTTCTCTTAAATACCCGCGCCCTTGAATTGGTAATGGATCAAGGTAAAGTAATCGGTCTTAGAGCCCGGAAGGAAGGAAAGGACATATTTATTCGGGCCGACAAAGGGGTGATTCTGGCAAGTGGCGGCTTTGAGTGGAGCGAGGAGTTGAAAAAGGCGTTTCTACCGGGGCCCATAACCCATATGAATACTGTGCCCCACAATGAAGGTGACGGTCTCAAAATGGCCATCGCAGTGGGTGCGGATATTGCCAATATGCCGGAGTGCTGGTGCTGGGTTTCGGCAAAGATCCCGGACGAAGAATACGCCGGCAAGCCCATGAGCCGGGGTATCCTGGTGGAGCGAACCCTGCCCCACTCGATTATGGTCAA
>JAFDJF010000734.1 GCA_019307645.1 Deltaproteobacteria bacterium | reverse complement strand
CCATCGTGCTCAGGAGCAAGGTATTTCCAAAGGTTTTAAGATAATAGGTGTCCTGGAAGAATTCCAGATAATTATTTAGGCCCCAGCTGTCTGTCCCGGAGATCTTGAAGCTTTCCAGCACCACAATTGACAGCGGATAAATCACGAAAAAGGCAATGATCAGCCACAGGAGTGCTGCCAGAGAGATATTGCCGCGCGACATATCAGATCCTTTACTTTACTACATTTTCAAAGCCACATCCTTCGGGCACGGTCATGTTTCTATGGCTATGCTATAAAAGTTGACACCAATTTTCACAAAATCCGAAATCCGAAACACGCCTGATTATATAAAATTGGCCGAAACAAATTCAAAATTCGAATGCTCCAATGACAGAAACAAATGATTCCCATTCTGCGCTCGTAACGTAGCAACGCAGGAGGCGCTTTTCGTCATTTGGTATTGTTTCGAGCTTCGGATTTCGCGCTTCGAATTTGTAGTGACACGATCTGGGACCCGTATAGGGTGCTTACTCAAGTCCGGGTGCTTTGGTCCCGCATTCTTTTCTATCTTATATCAAATCAACAAGCGGACGGTGGCCCGCCCTGTTGAATCCCCTATGGGGGGTCGCAAAGCGTCATTCAACAGGGCGCGGCCGTCTATCAAGCTCAGAGAGTGTTCAGTCGACTCGCGATAATTCGCTACGCGGGTCGCCGTCGCAACGCGATGAACACTGCGACTACTGAAACCAAGAGGGCTATTACGAGTAGCACGATAATTCCAACTGGTAAACCCGTTGCAGCGGGGACAGAGCGAGCCTCCGTTGCAGCCAGACGCGCTGCGGCATAATTGCCCTCTGTCTCAAAGAGCTTTCGGGCTTCACTTATTTTCGCCTCAGCCGTTGTCACGTCTTTCTGCTGGGCTTTGGCCACCTCAATTTCTCCCTCAACCTCTTCGATCAGGAACAGACTGCTTTTCAGCTCGCCCCACTTTCGGTAGACCTCGTTCTCGTATTTCTTGTTGACTTCGTCCCATCTCTTGGTTGCCAGATCCAGGTCGTATTCGATGAAGTCGACGTTCAGATCCCAGAATGAATCAACGCCCAGCGCCTTCTTGGCATGCGTGGCCATTTCGACGCCTTCTTTTTCCCACACGGAGAATTTAATGTCCGTCCTAGCTGCGAAGTATCGGCCCTCCAGCACGTATTTTTGTCCGTCCATGCTGAATAGCCAGTCCAGAAAGATTTTGCCGACCTCTTCATTGGGCGCGCCTTTCAGCAAGGCCACGGCCTCCGGGACCAGGATCGTTTTTTCGGGGAGCAAATCACGTACCGGAAAGCCGTCTTTGCGCGCCGCCATCGCGTTCATTTGCGGTTGCGCGACCCCGATGGGGACTTCGCCACGGGCCACGAGTTGGGTCGTATCGGTGCTGCCGGTGGAGAAGCGGGATAACTGCGCTGCCAGTGATCTGAGATATTTCCAGGCTTCCTCTTCACCAAATGCCTGCATGAGAATTTCAATGGTTTCATGCATGGTGCCGGAGGCGTATGGCAAGGTATGCACGACGTTGCCCCTGTAGATGGGGTTGAGCAGATCCTGCCAAGTTTTTGGCGGCGGCAGCCTCAGCTTTTTCAAAACCTTCTCGTTATATAGATTGGTGACGATCCAGGGCGCGAAACAGGTCCACAAATCACCCTTATCCTTTACCTTCATGCCGTGCCATTCGGCGGGAACCTTATCCCAATCCTTTGGCCTGTATGGGATGATCAGCCCCTCTTTTTTTAAGACTTCATGCGCCGGAGCACCAGCGCCCAGAAAAATATCGGCATCCGGTTTGCCGCCCCATGCTCTGACTTTGTCCAGGCAGACCGGCCAGCCGCCCGGCCGCACGAAGGTGATGTCCACGTCCTTACCGTAGGTCTCCTTATAGTACGCCTTGAAACCCTTGGTCAGGCTGGCGGATAACTCCTTGTAAACAGGACCCACCCAGCCGATTTTGTCTGCGGCCTGCGCTTCCACCGTAAAAATCGGCAGCAACAGCGCCATGGAAAAAACAGTGAAGATTGTTGTGACCAAGATTCTGTTTTTCATTTTGACCTCCTTTTTGGTGACATTGTCACATTTGAAAAATAAAAGTCTCGTAGTCTTCAATCACCTCCTGCTGTAAAAGCGTCTTACGGTAATAG
>JAFDJF010000153.1 GCA_019307645.1 Deltaproteobacteria bacterium | reverse complement strand
GATAAAGAGTACACAAATTAACCAGTTAAAGAGATTAATCATCAGCTACAAGGCTAGCCAAGAATCTGAAAAAATGCTTTGAAAATGATATTCTTTTCTGATACGCTCCGTCAGTTTTTTGGAAGAACACTGTTGTTCATGTTGCTAGTCAATACAACCACTTATAATAATTTGTTTTTTCTGGAGTAAAAATGGCCGAAAACATAATCGTCATAGATGGTCAGGAGTTTTCTTTTGAAAATGGAGAAACTATCCTTCAGGTAGCAGAGAGAAATGGAATTTTTATCCCCACACTTTGTTATTTGAAGACTGGCGCAACCCCTACAGGGGCGTGCAGGATTTGTCTTGTTGAAATTGAAGGTGCAAGGTCGCTGATGGCATCCTGTACGGTACCTGCAGGACCTAACATGGTAGTCAGGACAGATTCTCCGCCTGTTGTTAGGGCAAGGCGCATGAACCTTGAGTTGCTGCTTGCCTCTGGCCAGCATAACTGCCTGGCCCAGGATCAGGATGCGGATTCCTGGACCGACTTTCAGCTTAAGGCGCTGAAAGATAAAGAGCATAAAGACCTTTGCCCTGCCTACGGCATCTGCCGATTGCAGGATCTTGCCATTAAATACAGGGTTCGCACAACGCATTTTACGCCCAGTGAGACGCCGTTCCCCCTTGAAAACGTAAATCCATTCATCGTAAGGGATTTTTCCCGTTGCGTCCTTTGTGGCCGCTGTGTACAGGCCTGTAACGAAGTACAGGTAAACAGTGCCATTAGTTATGGTTACAGGGGTTCTGCGTCCAAAATTGTTGCAGCGGGCGACAGGAGCCTGATTGAGTCTGATTGTGTCTTCTGTGGTGAATGTGTTCAAGTGTGCCCTGTGGGCGCTCTTATCCCTGTAAAGGAATTTGTTCCGGAAACATCATCTGCGGGAGCAACAGAGATACGCACCACCTGTTCATATTGCAGTGTTGGATGCCAGGTGTATCTGCATGTAAAAAACAACAAGGTCGTCAATGTGACCGGTGTTGATGATGTTTCGCCTAACTATGGAAGTCTTTGTGTTAAGGGCCGCTTCGGATATGATTTTATTAACAGTGCAGACCGTCTCAAGACCCCTATGATCCTGGAAAATGGGAAACACCGTGAAGCCTCTTGGGACGAAGCGCTTAAGCTCGTGGCTGAAAAGCTGGCTAAGGCCGGAGGGGATTCAGTCGGTGTTGTGACCAGTGCACGGATAACAACCGAAGAAGGTTTTCTGGCCCAGAAACTTGCCAGAAATGTAATTGGGACAAAAAATATCGATCATCAGCTCTCTCAGTCATCCAGGGTCTCCGGGCTGGAGGATGCTACAGGGAGCGGCGCAATGACAAATCCCATTGCAGATATTGAAAAATCGGATGTTATTTTGATTGCCGGTTCCAACATCACTGAAAGCCACGGGGTGTTATCTTCCTATGTGAAACGCGCTGTAACCTTAAAGGGTGCAAAGCTGATTGTTATTGACCCCAGAAAAATCACTATCACACGGTTTGCCAGTGTATGGATGAGGCAAATCCCAGGGACAGATGTTGCATGGATTAGCGGAATGATCAATGCCATTATTAATGAAAAGCTGTATGACGAATCGTATGTGAACTCTCGTACGTCAGGCTTTTCAGAACTGCAAAGCTCAGTGGCCCAATTTACACCGGAAAAGGTTGAAGGTATATGCGGTATTCCGAAGGATCAGATTATAGAGGCTGCCAGGATGTATGCCGGCGGCAAGGCCGCATCGATTATTTGTGGCATGGGAATGACACAGCAGGAAGGCGGAGCCAAATGCGTAAGAGCTTTAACCAACCTTGCCATGATTTGTGGAAACATCGGTATTGAGGGAGGAGGGGTTAATCCTCTGCGCGGCCAAAACAATGCTCAGGGCGCTTACGATATGGGTTGCGTGCCTGACATGCTTCCGGGGAACAGGAAGGTCGATGCACCCGGCTTGTCCTTCTCCCATATGATGGGAAAGGCCAGTGAGGGTGCTTTGAAGGTCATGTATATTATCGGGGATAACCCGGTCGGTTCCGGATCTGCTCAAACCAAAGCAAGCCTGGAAAAACTGGATTTTCTGGTTGTACAGGATATCTTTATGACAGAGACCGCACAGATGGCGGATGTTGTCCTGCCGTCAGCATCTTTTGCAGAAAAAGACGGAACCTTTGTAAATACGGAGAGAAAAGTACAGCGGGTTCGTAAGGCCATTAATTCTCCGGGCAGTGCGAAAGAAGACTGGCGAATTATATGCGATCTTTCACAGGCCATGGGCACAGCTATGGACTATGACGGTCCTCAGGATATTATGCAGGAGATTGCTGAAACAGCGTCCTCTTATGCGGGCATCAATTATGATCGTTTGGATAATGACGGCATTCCTTGCCCCAGTACTGCCGAGGGTTCAGGAACACCTCGGTTGCACGTTGGCAAGTTTATGTGCGGTCAGGGTGTGTTACAGGCCGTAGACTTTATTCCGCCGAAAAATGTCCCTGATGCTCAATATCCATTGTACCTGACCACTGGACGAGACCTTTACCAGTTCCGTACGGCATCTCGGCTTCAGGAATCAGAAGGATTGCCTTCCGAACCATTAGTCGAGATCTCAATCGAGGACGCAGTCGCCTGTAAGGTGGGAGATGGTGAAACCGTGAAAATTGCTTCAAGCGCCGGTGAGATCCAGATGAAGGTTCTTGTTTCGGAAAAGGCAATGAAAGGAACGGTTTTTATTCCGCTGCCATTTGCCGCGCCACTAGACCCCGCAGCCGAAACCCTGGAGCATAAGGCTTATACCGTAAAAATCGAAAAAGCTTAATTTTGCTTTTGAAATCGATGCACTAGAGGAGTTTGGAAGGATGACAAGTCCTCAACCGAAGGAATAAACGATAGGAACAGAGCAAGGAGCTCAGATTATGCGATATCCACAGAATCTAGAGGAAATAAATGCTGATCTAACACCTGAGGTAATGGCTCAGATCGACGAGATTATTGAAAGGCTAAGAGATACACCTGGCAGCCTGATTACCGTATTGGCGGAGGCCCAGGGAATAACAGGCTATCTTCCCATTGAACTTCAGGAACACGTAGCAGCCGGGATGAATATTCCCGGCAGCACGGTTTACGGTGTTGTGACGTTTTATTCGTTCTTTTCCATGGTCCCTAAAGGCAGACATATTATCAAACTCTGCCTGGGAACGGCCTGCTATGTGCGTGGTATTCAAGAAGTCGCGAATCGTCTTGAAAACGAATTGAATATTAAGGTTGGGGAAACGACCGAAGACAGACGATTTTCTCTTGAGGCGGTCCGCTGTCTTGGCGCATGCGGTCTGGCGCCAGCTATGGTTGTTGATGAAGATACCCACGGCGGCGTTTCACCAGAAAGCGCTTTAAAGATCGTTAATGGATATGAGTAGCAGGTTTAGAGAATAATCCCTTAAGTCCATTAAAAGGAGTCCAATAATGGCAAAAATCACGGTTGCTGATCTCAGTAAGATCAAAGACAGGGTAAAAAAGGAAACGTCCCTGACCAAGGACGGATATACTGTTGAAGTTACCGCCCATCTTGGGACATGCGGAATCGCGTCCGGGGGGGACAAGGTTTATGCTGCCTTGCAGGAAGAGATCGAAAAATCCGGAAGAAAGGATATCCGGATTGTGATTTCAGGCTGTGCTGGAATGTGCAGCAGTGAACCCAATGTGACAATAAGGCGCATAGGCGAAGATGCGGTTATATACAAAGACCTTAACGCTGATAAAATGCGAGAGATTTTCGAGGGGCATATCCTCAACGGCGAAATTCCGAAAAAATATGCAATGGCCAGAATAAAGTAGCCGGGTAAAAAGGAGAAGTCTTTCATGTCCGAAGAAAAAGCCAAGACAGAAGAGAATCAGGAAGAACAGGAAAAGGAAGAAAAGAAGGAGAAGCCAATTCCTTATATGGAGGAAGTTCCTTTTTTTAAGGATCAGGAATACATTGTACTTTCCAACAAGGGGATAGACCCTGAATCCATCGACGATTACATTGCCAATGACGGCTATGTGGGTGCTGCAAAAGCGATTCTTGAAATGACTGACGTGGAGATCATCGAAGAGATGAAAAAATCGGGTCTCAGGGGTCGCGGCGGCGCTGGCTTCCCCACCGGAATGAAATGGGATTTTGCCCGGCAGTCGGTGAGTGATAAGAAATATGCCCTTTGTAATGCTGACGAAGGCGATCCCGGAGCTTTTATGGACAGGAGTGTTCTTGAAGGCGATCCCCACGCGGTTCTGGAAGGAATGATTATTGCCGCCAAGGCGATCGGATCAAATGAGGGCTATATATACTGCAGGGCTGAGTATCCACTTGCCATCAAGAGGTTGAATATCGCTATCGCAGCTGCAAAGGAGTACGGCCTTTTGGGGCAGAATATTCTTGGAACGGATTTCAGTTTTGAACTTTCCATCTACAAGGGTGCCGGTGCGTTCGTATGCGGCGAAGAAACAGCCCTCATGCATTCCATTGAAGGTAAACGTGGCATGCCGCGGCCCAGGCCGCCTTTTCCCGCACATCAGGGTCTCTGGAAAAAGCCTTCGGTCTTGAACAATGTTGAAACTTACGCCAACGTGTCGCGGATTATCCGTAAGGGCGGTGACTGGTATGCCGGCTATGGTACGGATGATACGAAGGGCACCAAGGTCTTTGCTCTTACGGGTACTGTCAACAACATCGGTCTTGTGGAGGTCCCCATGGGGACCACGTTGAGGACCATCATTTTTGATATCGGTGGCGGTATACCGAACAAAAGAAAGTTCAAAGGTGTTCAGCTGGGAGGACCTTCCGGAGGATGTGTGCCGGCACAATTTCTTGATACGCCTGTTGACTTTGCAAATGTTGCCAAAGTGGGGGCCATCATGGGTTCGGGCGGTATGATCGTCATGGATGAGCGGACTTGTATGGTGGATATGGCGCGCTTTTTCATGGATTTTATACAGGATGAGTCCTGCGGCAAGTGTACCCCCTGCCGAGAGGGAACAAAACGGATGCTGGAGATCCTGGAAAGGATCACCCAGGGAGAGGGCAAGCATGGCGACATTGAACTTTTGGAAGAGCTGAGTGAGATTATCAAGGATGGTGCCCTGTGTGGTCTGGGTCAGACAGGACCGAACCCGGTACTTTCGACGATCAGTAGATTCAGAGATGAATATGAAGCCCATATCTATGACAAGCAGTGCCCGTCAAAGAAGTGTCCGGCGCTCCTGGAATTTGAAGTAGATCCAATTAAATGTAAGAAGTGCGGTCTCTGCGCTAAGGGCTGCCCTGTGGATGCTGTTTCGTGGAAGAAGAAAGAAGTGGCATCTATCGACAAGGAAAAATGTATCAAGTGTATGACCTGCATCAGCAAGTGTAAATTTGATGCTATTTTCTAACATTACAGCGTTCGGATTGAAAGATATGAGGTAACAACTCAGGTTTGAATATAAGACGTGAAAAAAGGGCGGGTTTTCCCCCGCCCTTTTTTTCCTAAAGCATGTAGCCTTTGAATTCTTCTTTCCCCGGCGACCTGGACATCAACATCCTTTCTGTCCCTCCTTTAATTACCCTGACTGTAGTTGTCTTGCCTTCCTCTGCATCACTGTAAGCCGCGGTAACTGCTGCAGCCAGTTCCAGAGATATATCGGGGAAATCTCCCAGACCCAGAACGGTCGGTCCTGGATCGGCGGCGGATGTCAGGATAAAGTCATATTCTGCCCCAAGGGCGCGGAGTTCTTCATTTTCTTTGTTGTTTCTTCCAACCACGAGCTTGGCGTCGGGAGAGATCCTGAAGTGTCTGCCCAGTTTCAGGAGCTCGATCTCCCGTATTTCTGGATTCCTCTGAAAGCTAAACAGGTCCTTCAGACGCCGTGAAAAGGCTTTTTCAGTCAATATACACCCCCCGGCTGGTGTCGGGTATGTTTTTATGCCCAACCTTGTAGCCATTTCCATTTGGGGTTTTCTTGAACGGCCCTGAAAATCCATCAAGAGATCCCTGCTTACCCAGGCTTTTTTTTCAGGGGTTGTCTCTGGAAGGTGTTTGGCCGAAAGTGGCCTTAGGAGAATATCGCCATAGCCGCATTCAGAGGCGACCAAAGCGAGAGACTTTCTGTTTTGAGACATGGGCCTTTGCCCCAATACTTCTCCTGAAAGGATAAAGCTTGCTTTTTCCTGTTCAAGCATCTCACCTGCAATCCGGAACATGAGGGCATGGCAGTCTATACACGGGTTCATGTTGCCGCCATAGCCGTGCTTTGGGCTTTTTACCACCTCCAAATGACGTTCTGCGATATTTATGACTTTGAAAGGAAGGTCTATTGACTGGGCCGATTTTCTAGCCTTTTGGGAGGTAAAAAATGGGATTACAAAAAAAAGGGCCCGGACATCTATGCCCTGA
>JAFDJF010000152.1 GCA_019307645.1 Deltaproteobacteria bacterium | reverse complement strand
CATCCAGAAATTGATTCCAAAACCCTGGAAACTAGAGAGGAGCGCAAGATAAATGGAGAAATTGGATGAGTTGTGTGTGAATACAATCAGGATGCTTTCTGTGGACAGCGTGGGGAAAGCCAATTCCGGCCACCCCGGCATGCCCATGGGTGCGGCTGCCATGGCCTATGTCCTGTGGACGCGTTTTCTACATCACAATCCAGAAAACCCGAAATGGACAGACAGGGATCGGTTTGTTCTCTCTGCCGGCCACGGTTCCATGCTGCTTTACAGCCTCCTCCATTTAACGGGCTATGATTTGTCCCTGGAAGACATAAAGAATTTTCGCCAGTGGCAAAGCAAGACACCGGGTCATCCGGAGTATGCACAGACCCCGGGCGTTGAAATTACCACCGGGCCTTTGGGACAGGGCTTTGCAGGCGGTGTGGGTATGGCCATTGCCGAGCGGTTCCTGGCAGCCAGGTTTAACCGATCGGACCATATGATCGTTGATCATTACACTTACGGGATCGCCGGTGACGGTGACATGATGGAGGGGGTTTCCCACGAGGCAGCCTCTCTGGCCGGTCACCTTAAGCTCGGCAAGCTCATCTTTCTGTATGATGATAATCATATTTCCATTGAAGGAAACACAGATATCACCTTTACTGAAAATCGAATCGCCCGCTTTGAGGCTTACGGCTGGCACGTTCAGGAAGTGGCCGACGGAAACGACCTGGACGCCATAGAAAAGGCTATTGCTGCAGCTCAAGCGGAGACGGAGCGACCGTCATTTATCGCGGTTCGCACGCATATCGGCTATGGAAGCCCCAATAAGCAGGACACGGCATCTGCACATGGCGAGCCTCTGAGTCCGGATGAAATCAAGTTGACCAAGGAGAACCTGGGCTGGCCGGTTGAGCCTTCTTTTCTTATCCCTGATGAGTCCCTGGATCATTTCAGAAAGGCCGTTGATAAAGGAAAAGATCTGGAAGAACAGTGGCAGGCAAAATTTCAGGCTTACGCGACGGCTCACCCTGATCTGGCAGCGGAATTAAACAGCTGGATGAATGGGGAGTTGCCCGAAAACTGGTCTGATGAGATCCCCTCATTCCCGGCAGATCCAAAGGGCAAGGCCACCAGGGTCATATCCGGAACCGTGCTGAATGCCATTGCACAGCAAGTCCCCAACCTTTTGGGCGGGTCAGCAGACCTGGCGCCTTCCAACAAGACCGTTATCAATGGCGAAAATGATTTTCAGGCAGATAATTATCTAGGGCGCAACCTGCGTTTTGGTGTGAGGGAGCATGGGATGGGTTCGATCTTAAACGGAATGGCCCTGCATGGCGGGGTGATCCCGTATGGGGGTACGTTCCTGATTTTTTCTGATTACATGCGCCCTGCAATCCGTTTGGCAGCCTTGATGGGCCTGAAGGTGATATACATCTTTACACACGACAGCATTGGTCTGGGCGAAGACGGGCCGACCCATCAGCCAATTGAGCAATTGACCGCTTTAAGGGCGATCCCGAACCTCAAGGTTATCCGTCCGTGTGATGCCAATGAGACGGCAGAGGCCTGGAAGATCGCCATGCAGTCCAACGGCGGCCCCGTTGCGCTGGCCTTGACAAGGCAAGGCCTCCCTGTTCTTGACCGTACGGAATATGGTCCTGCAGCGGGGCTCGCTCGCGGTGCCTATATTCTGAAGGATGTTGACAGCGGGAAGCCGGATATTATCCTCATTGCCTCCGGCTCCGAGGTCGCTATAGCCCTGGACGCGTGCCGGGAGCTTGAGAAAAAAGGTAAGGGCGTGCGCGTTGTAAGTATGCCGTCATGGGAACTGTTTGAAGAACAGCCCGAAGACTATCGTCGCAAGGTGCTCCCGCCTGAAATAAAGACACGGGTCGCTGTTGAAGCCGGAATCTCACAGGGGTGGCATCGCTATGTGGGCAGCAGGGGTGATGTGATTGGTGTGGATCACTTTGGCGCCTCGGCCCCGGCAAAGGTGCTTTTTGAGAAATTTGGCATTACGGCAGACAGGGTGGTCGAAAAGGCACTGGCGCTTGTGTAGCGGATGAAAACATTGACAGGATGTAACTACTCAGGCTCAAGGGTTCACCGTTCACGGTCAGAGGTTTGTGGACCAACCGTTGAACCCTGAACCTTGAACCGATCACTTTAGGTGTTAAAAGAAAGTGACCCGCAATGATTTGAAAAGGGAGCGAACCCTTTCAGAAAACACTCTGACAGACAAGGCCTACGATTTTACTGCTAAATACATGGCGGTCTACTATCTCCAGTCCCTCACCGAGTCAAATCCCGAGGTTATCAACTCGGATACAATCTCAATCCTGGAAAAGGTCCTCCTGGACTATGAATTCAGCCATCAAACACAGGCCTATTTCATGTACAAGGAAGTGGCCAACACACTGTGTTCGATTATCATCCATTCAGAGGATCTGGCTGACAATGCCCTTGACACGCTTAAGAGTCTGCTTGGCGCCACAAGCGGGCATCCTCACAGGGCGACTGCCGAGGCACTGGGGGCTCTTCCATTTTCAATCCAGGGTCCCCGAATAACCGACAAAGCTGATGGGCATATCCCCTGCGTTACATGGGAAGAGATATGTAAAGAAATGGACCTGACGCGGACCGGTCCACCCGGGTTTGTGGGGAGGAGTCTGGTTGCAGGCGTAGAGCCTGAAGGCAAATTACTGGTGGTCAAACTGGCACGCGCCAACGAGTCCCTTGATTCCCTGTCCTGTGAGTCTCTTTGGATGGAATATCTATTGGAACAATCCCATCATTTTTCTGTGAGATTCAATATTCCGGAGGCCATAAAGATCCAAGAAAGCTATACGTTCAGGCTACGGAATATACCTGCTAAGGGCCCACAGGATATTGGCCTTCACCCAAGGGGTTATGCCATAGGCTTCGTTGCCGACGAAGATTATTTTACTTACCCGAACGACGCCAGCGAAGAAAAGCAGCTGACCCATGAAGAATTCGGAGAGGTCATTTCTAGAAATGCCTGGCTTCTGGGAAGGCTGGCATCTTTGGGAATTGTCCATGCCGCCCCGGTCCCGCTCTTTCACAATCGTGTTCAAAGACAGAGAAGAAGAGATCAGGGTCTCTATGAGTGGGCCCGGGCGGGGAGACTTGACAGGTGGCTGGATACCTGCCTGTACCCCAATCTTGGCGTTACCGGTGTAAGAGACTTTGAACACCTCGTCAGTTTTAAAGGTAAAAGCGAATCCCTTTATCGCCATATCGGTATCCACATGCTGAGTCTGTTGCTGATTGTCGGGAGCTACTTTCGGAACAAAGACCGGGAAAGAGTTGGGTTCGACAAGCACGGAAGGCCTGTGGATGCCAGGGATCTTTTTGACAGAGATTTCCTTAAAGCTCTCATTTATAAACTCTTCTGCAATTACTATAGCGGCTTTGTGTCAGATGAATTCAAAGGGGTTTTCCCAATTGATCTGGAAGAATTTACTTCCAGGATGATCGACGAGATGGGCGTTGACCGTCACATGGAGGAGATACTGAGACCGGCGGATCAGAACGAAATGACGGATGAAGAATTCAAGTCTTTTTTGAGAAGGAGAGGGTTTTCCACTGAAAAGATAAAGTCATTCCGAAAAGGCGCCGGCGAAATCGTTATCAACAGCGGACCGCATCTGGGCGAATTCAACCACAGCATATCCCTTCCCGAACTCATCGAGGCGGTTGGCACCATGTCATCCCTGTGCATTGCAGGCAAGTATTGCAGTCAAGGCAGTACGCTGCAATGACAACCCATTTATTCTTCGTTCTTTCAATCAACGGAAACCATCGCAGAAGGCATGTATATTAACCCCCAGATCTTCATAATAATACCCGCCTTCTAAAAGTGCATACCTCCTCCCCCGGCAGTGCTTCTCCGAAAACGCCTTCATCATTGTTCCGATCTCCTGGTACGCCCGGGTGGAAAGTTTCCCGCCCCAATCCTTGACATATTCGTCAAACCCCGCTGAGGCAGCCATGATATCGTAGTCTCCTGCTCCCTCTAGAACCGATGCAATCTCCAGAAGGTAGTCTTTTTCGTTCCTGCTGGTTGGGTTCAAGATCTCAAACCCCTCTTTGCTGCCCAGGATATTAATGTTTCCATCCCCCCGGTGGAGATCAAAATCCAGAACAAAGGCGGATGTGATTTTTTTCTCCTGTTTGAGCTTTAAAAGAGAAACAGCCATGTTGTTAAAAAAACAGAACCCCCAGCAGCTGTCAGCTGAAGCGTGGTGCCCCGGAGGACGGATGCAGCCAAAAGAAGGCTCTCCCGAAAAAGCAAGTTCAGCGGCCTTTACCGCCCCACCCGCCGAAAGGATGGCCATCTCATAAATAACAGGGGTTCGTCGAATAGACTCAATATGCCCTGCCGAGTGAGCCCTCTGAAGGTCCTCCTCGCCAGCCGGTTCAGGAGCGATGAATTTGTAATGGGGATGTTTTTTAAGCTCTTCGATGATAGGTTCCATCCGACCTGGAGCTGCCGCCGGATCTGTATCATAAACACCATAAAAGTCCTGACGAAAGATAATATTCATTGGATCGTCCTTTGAGAATAGAAACGGATAGGATGTCTATAAATGACTTTGTCATGCTAGTCAACAACGTCCCGTAACCACGTAAGGTATCCGCTACTGGCAGTAACCGTCAATTGACAACTGCTTTTGAAGTAGTTGGACGCCCCAGTAAAGCACAAACCAAGGTAGAATCAACCAGGGTCCATTCAAAAAGATAAACTTAACCCAGAGATCCATAAAACTGTTGATATTAACACTTTCAAATCCTGTCAACACTTCGGTTCCATAATAATACCAAGTCAGCACGGTATGCGTTACGGCGGTAGACATGCAAAGCAGCGTACCACGAAAATCACGATATCTTGAGCGCTTTAAGAAATAGAGTCCTGTTAACCCAATAGTGCCATTAATGACAGAAAGGATTTCAATCATGAGAAAATTCGCCTCGGGGTTGTAATAGCGGTTATCACCGCCATCAATATAAGCCCACCAGGCATATGCCCACATACTGTCTTTAGCTTGCGAGATGCTCTCATGTAAAAAAACCCATACTAACTCCCAACTGAGATGAGTGGCATAAGATGCTATCATGAAGGTGAGGCACACGGTCTGAATTCGTTTGAATCTACTCCAATCTTCAAGGCTCGGTAACCGCAGCAGTGCAGCGAAAATGCCAAGCCAGTAAGAAATAGTGATATGCAACGCAAAAACATCCGCAACTGCTTTTCGGTCAAATTCCAAAGAAAATGCGGCAACAGTATAAACGGGAAAGGAAATAATTAATGAACCAAAGGTGACGATCCAGATACCCCACAAATCCCAGTGATTTCTTTTTGCATCATTTAAGCCCACTAAACCCCTCCGTGCTGCTCTCATTTTTAATAGCTTTAACCAAACCTCATAATTTACTGCTTTTGTAAATTTGTTATCTTCAGATCATCAAAATGTGTGAAAGCATCGGCTTTTATCCAGAGACCCGCCTTGCCGCTATCTTTAAACGTATCGTCTATAGCATCCAAATATTTTTTGCCATCATAAAAACACTCGATGTGGTTTGATGTCATACTGATGGTAATCGTATGCCACTCCCCTGATGGAATAACAATATCTGCGCCGGCTAACTGTTTTCGATTACCATCAACCACTTTGTATGCTCTGAAATTGTTTTCTAACGGATTCGCACGAGCGATGTAATAATTATCCGAATCCTGATAACGCCAGACAGGCCCGCCGCCCTGGTCTTCTTCACCTTTTATGCCTTTAAATTTAACTGTTATTTCTAAGTTTTGATAATTAGATCCATCCCATACGACGACGTCAAAATGGGCACCAATATTTTCCTGTGATACCTGGGCTAAAACCCGATTGCCGTTATCCTGGCGGATTTCCCATATCCCCAAACTGCCTTTACCCGTAAAATAATTAGACCAACCTGCAGGCATTTTGCCGACTTCATCAGTATCAAATGTGAACACAGTATCGGTTTCGACCTGGTTTTCAGATTGTTCCCGGACAGTGGTCTCACCTTCAGATTTACTCTGTTTGGGTTCACTGCAACCAAAGGACGTAAGCAACAGCGCTGCCAATAAAAACACATTCAGGTTTTTCATCTTTATTTCTCCTTAAATTCAGCTTTATCCAAAGTAACTGCAATACAGTGAAATGAGATAACGGAAAGAAAGAGCCGTTTCATATTTCACGATTTCATCTGCCAAATTAAAGGCTTCGTGATGATCGTGGGTAACATAAATGATAGATACTGGAAAATTGTTGATTAAATTTTTAATCTGGTTTCGTATTTTCGATTTCAATTTCACATCCAGGTTGGCCAGAGGCTCGTCCATCAGCAGGATTTTGGGCTTAAGAACCAGGCTTCGGGCAATGGCTACCAACTGCTGCTGTCCGCCCGAAAGTTGACTGGGGTATTTATGCTGATGGCCGAGTATGCCAAAAAAATCAAGAATTTCAGAGATGGTTGATTTTGTATTTTCTGCCTTTTTCAATTTTAGTCCGAAAGCAATATTTTCATAAACCGTTAAATGCGGCCAAAGCGCTAAATCCTGAAATATATAACCGGTTTCCCTTTGCGCCGGCGGAATCAGAATTCTTTTGTCTTCGCTGGCTAACTTGCCATTAAGATAGATTTTCCCGCTATCAGGTTTATCAAGACCGGCAGTCAATCGCAAAATAGTTGTTTTGCCACTGCCTGAACTTCCCAAAAGGCAGGTAAATTTACCTTCGTCAAAATTCAAAGATATTTGTTTTATAACAGGCGTCTTTCCGAAGTATTTTGTAACATTTTGCAAAGATGCAATCGGCATTAATTTCAACTCCACTTTTGTCTGACTAAAAGCCTGTGTCCTGCAAACAAAATGACTAAAGCGGCTAATGTAATCATTAAAACAATAAGACTCATGGCGCTGGTTAAACTTTGCGGCGCATTAGCCATTATCGTGTAAACTTTTATCGGGGTTACGGATGTGCCGGGCGGATAAACTAAAATTGTTGTGCCAAGCTCTCCCAGGCAGAATATAAAACTAATCAGGAACGCTGCAAACAACCCATTGGAAATTAAGGGCAAGAGTATTTTTTTAATTCGCAAATAAAAATTCGCCCCGATCAGTTTTGCGGATTCTTCGAGTGAAAGCGGAATTTGTTTGATAGCGTTGGCAACGAGTTTTTCAGCAATAAAAATGAACCTGCCAAGATAACCGATGATGATAATCCAAAATCCGGAATATATAAAATTAAAGTTTGGCGTATTAAAAAACTTTATCAACCCAATTCCCAGAACTGTTGAAGGAATGCCAAATATAATAAGTAAAATAAGATTAATCGATTTGAATTTTTCCCGCTCAGAAATATAAGCGAAAACAAACCCGAAAAAGAGAAGGACAAACGCTCCGATTACCGAATAATGTATTGAGTCAACAATACTCGATGACAACAAAGTAAAGGCATTCCTAAAAGTATCTGGACTTCCCTGAAAGGACTGAACAAAAAGCACCAGGACAGGAATGACCACCGTAATAAATAGATAAATAAGATGAATGAACAAAAAAAGATATTTTGATTTTGTGATTTCAATAATTTTTACTTTATGAGATTTTGAACTTAAAGAAAGAAAGGGGGCGTCGGTAAGGTAAAATCGTTCCACCATTAACAGAGAAACACAGATAAATATTAAAACCAGCGAATTTGCCACAGCTAAATCATAGTTGTAAAAGGCGGCAAATTGGGTAAAGATTTCTGTAGTAAATACATTGACGGAAAGAAAGGCGGGTACAGAAAATTCGGAAATTGCCAAAACGAAAACCAATATAAATGACGAAAATATGGCAGGTTTAATTAGCGGCAGGATAATTTTTATTATTTTCTTCGGATAGGTTGCCATCATTAATCCCGCTTCTTCAAATTGGGAACTTAAATTTGTCAGACTGCTCGAAATAATAATCATGGAGAGCGGAGAGAAAATCATACTTAAAACAAACACAACCCCAAATGGACTGTATATTAAAGATTTTCCATTCCCAAACATGATAAAAAAATCTACCCAGGAAACAGCAATAATATAAGGCGAAATGAACAAGGGGATAAGAAATATTAATTTTAAAATATTTTTCTTTGGCAGATTTGTTTTAGTTAACGTAAAGGCAAAAAATCCCCCGATAAGCGTGGCAATCGTTGCAACGGAAAAGGCAAGTCCGACACTTTTAAGAAGTAAAAGGAGTGTGCTTTTATTTAAAATGCCTAGATAGTGTTCTAAGGTAAAAATACCATTGATAATAAATGAGCTGAAAACCATTGTAAATAACGGGGATATTACCAAAAATAAAAATGCTAAAATGGTAATGATGTATATATATTTTTTCATTGGTCAGAGATGTTTTTGTTGATTATTTAATATTCTACTCTACCCACTCTTTCAGAAATCCCTGGATTTCTTCTAATTTTTGCGCTGTCATTTCATAATCAATTTTCATTGGTGCGATATTGTCAAGAGAGGGAATGCTGGCGGGTGTATTAACGCCTTTATGCAGCGGCATTTGAGCACAACTTACAGCAAGTTTTCCTTCTGTTTCCCGGGATAGTAGATAATCAATCAGCAGCTTGCCATTTTCTGAATTGGGTGATCCTTTAACCAGGGAAACCGTATTGGGAATAATAAGATTACCAATACCATTCTGGTCCAGAAACAAGAAATCTACGGGCGCTCCTTCATTTTTGGCTGTAAAAGCGTCGTCTGTATCAGTTAATCCACACCATACTTCGCCTTGAGTTACACGCTTTTTTACGTCACCATTGCTGGTAGCGATCACCACTTTATTTTCTTTTAAAGCGGTTAATAATTGTTTTGCCTTTTCATCGCCTAAAGACGAGAACAAGGCTGCAAAATGGAACGAGGTAGTTCCAAACAAAGGATTGGCTATGGCAATTTTACCAGCATATCGTTCATTCGCCAAATCAAAAATGGATTGGGGCACATCTTCAGATTGCAGCAAATTTGTGTTGTAAATAAGCACTCTGGCTCGCGCCGAGAAGCCAACCCAGTGGAATTTTTTATCCTTGAAGTGTAATTCAATATCAGAGGCTGCCGCTGAATTGTATGAAGTGGTAATGCCTTTGTTTTTTAAGATAATCGCCCTTATGGGATCGCCGCTCCATAAGACGTCGCACTGAGGATTATTCTTCTCCGCAATCAAGCGATTAAGAACGCCTGTTGACTTGGTTTCTTCGGTATCAAAAAGAGCTTTAACCTTTATGCCGGTTTGTTTTTCAAAATCCTTTAATATCGGTTCGGAAAATATTTGGTCAACGGTGGTGTAAACAACGAGTTCATTGGCATTTTTCCTTGAGCATCCATAAAGGATAGTAATTGCGAAGACGATCATTAAAATAAATTTGATCTGTTTCATCCTGTGGTAGCCTCTGTCTTTTATTTTATTCATGGGGGCAAGTCTGTTGTTGACTCTTGACGCCTTTACGGTTGAGAGGTTGGAAAGAAGCGCAGCGGATTTGCCAATCGTTCTTCAACCGATTGTTCGGCGGTGCGACT
>JAFDJF010000733.1 GCA_019307645.1 Deltaproteobacteria bacterium | reverse complement strand
CCTATCATGTAAATCTCACCATGGGCAAAGTTTATCAGTCCGACAATGCCATAAACCATGGTGTAGCCGAGGGCTATGAGGGCGTAGATACTCCCTCGGGTCATCCCTCCGAGAAATAGTTCAAGGAAATATTCCATGTTAGGCTACTGCGGCTCCTTGAAATTATTGTAAATGCCGTCTTAACTTTTGTTTTCAGAGGTGGCGGGGTTGAAAAAAACAGGGGGCAGGCTTGGCAGCCTGCCCCCTGAAGAAACAGCCGATCAATACTGTAACCTGAAAAATTCCATTTCTCGCCCCGGTTCGGGGACATCCAAGGCCGGCCTGGAAATTGTATCTCGCGTTGGAGATAATGGGTCGAGGCTGCAGGACGTCTCAGTAGTAATCAGGAGCTTCTCTCTTTTTCGTGCCTGGCCCTAGACTGAGATCTGGAGTCCGGCAAGCAGCTCAATATTCTATTTCACTTCAACATATACTCCTTTTTGTACCTGATACATGGAGAAACCGACGCCGATCGCATCTCCGCGTTCATCAAAGCGGATTATGCCCAGAGGAGTCGCAACATACTCTGTTCTGAGCGCGTTTACGATGTCATCATAATCTGTTGAACAGGATTTTTCTATTGCATTGAACAGCGCATTTGCGGCCGCATAGGCATTAAGGAAAAAAGCGCCGGGATCTGAACCGTACTTCTTCTTGTGAGCTGCAATCGCCTCGATTGCCATGGGGTTCTGGGTTGTGTCCATGGGGCCAGTGGCGTACACGCCCTCAGCATACTTTCGGGCAACTTTGATGAAAGTATTGTCCTTTACACCGTCATCAGAAATAAATACTGTTTTCATTTTCTTTTTTCGCATTTGGCTGACAAGCTTGGATGCTTCAGGGTGATAGCCGCCAAATATTACCGCTTCAGCTCCTGAACGCTTAATCTTCTGGACAACGGCGGAATAGTCGACAGCGCCCGGGGTAATCCCTTCATAAAGCGCGAGCTCGGCCCTTTCGTCTTTTTCAATAAAGCCTTTGGCAAATTCAGCCAACCCCTTGCCATAATCGCCTTTGTCATGAAGCACGGCTATCTTCTTCAACTTCAAAACGTCCAGGGCAAAATCGACTTCAAGTCTTGCCTGGGCATCGTCGGAAGCAATGGTGCGGAAAAAGTTGGGGTAGTCGCCGCTTTGGGTTAAGGCAGGGTTGGTGGCGGAGGGGGAAATGGCAACAATTTTTGCCTCTTTGTAGATGCCCAGAGCAGTCTTGGTGGCACCGCTGCAAATGTGACCCAGAACCGCGTGAACTCCTTCGCCGACCAACTTGGTCGCCGTGTTGGTGGCCACTTCTGGTTTACAAACATCATCCTCGACAATAAGTTCTATTTGTCTGCCATTAATACCACACATAGCATTTCTGTGTTCAACCACAAGTTCGGCTGCCTTCACAGTTGGAATTCCGTAAGAGGCAAGATCACCACTGTGGGGTCCGGCAACTCCTATCTTAATTGGTTCCAAAGCCTTCTTAGGTGCTTCGGCAGGTTCCTCAGGCTTGGCGCATGACCAGACGAACAACCCAATAAATAGTGCTACAAACAATAGCTTGCCACAACGACTCTTCATAATAATCTCCTCCCCAGTAAAAAGTAGAACAATAACTGCATTTCCGCTTCGGCTGGGAGTATAGGTCGAAAAAAACTTGTCTGTCAAGCGTGAATGGCCCCAGCCATGGGCCAATTACTCGCGCCTTAAGGATTCACGGTGGTCACGTAGGTAAATCTGCCGTTCTTCACCCTGTTGATTACCAGACGTTTAATTGTATTGCCGTCCTCGTTAATCTTGATGGGGCCGGTGACCCCTTTGTAATTCTTGGTATCAGTCAGAGCAGTCCGAACCTTGACCCTCTCAGTGGATTTGGCCCGCTTGATCGCCCCAATGAGAATGAAATAGGCATCCGCGCCTAAGGCGCTAAAAGCATCCGCATCTTTCTTATATTGCTTCTTGAAGTTGGCCGCAAACCTGCGTCCCAAGGTAGTGCTGACGGCTTCCAGATTGAAGTGGGCTGTGAGGTACACTCCTTCTACAGCCTTTCCACCAGTTTCTATGAGTGCCGGTACTTGGGCCCCGTCATCCATAAGAATCGGTATTTTCATCCCCAAATCTCTGGCCTGTTTGGCCAGCAGAGCATT
>JAFDJF010000151.1 GCA_019307645.1 Deltaproteobacteria bacterium | reverse complement strand
TGATTTTTACCATAATATGGACCGGAATCTTTTTATATTTGGTCGTTCATTACGGTGCTACCCCTGGAAAGTTTGTTCTTAAACTTCGTATTGTAGACCGGAAATGCAATTTCCTGACATGGCCTGCAGCTATAAAAAGAAAGTCACCATATATTTCTATCTCATTGGTGTCTTTGCTTCAAATGAACTCGGCAGTACGAACCTACCCTGGTTTTGAAACAGTGCCTACATTTGTAGAAATTGGAGGCGTTTTAAGTCAGTATGGTGGGGTCTATGCTCCATTGGCACTTGTCCTCAGTTGTTTTATTTATTTCGATATCGGCGTCATTCTTTTCAACAAAAGAAAAAGAGCGCTGCATGACTATATCGGGGGAAGTTATGTAATAACAAAATCCTCATTTATTACAGTGAATAATAAACTTAAAGCTACCAAGACGTTCAACATGGACGGGCTCAGAAAATAAAGGTAGGTTTTTTATCCATTGGCACGAATCATTGCTCATGAGTTGCGGGATCGTTCCGGACAAAAAAAGGATATACTTTGCCAGAAGATATGGGATGGGGATGATTGATGAGGCATAAGGTCCTCTTAATCATGAAATCTCCTGCTTTTAATGCGTTCTAACGCTTTCCACGAATTGAATGCGTCAAAGCCGAAAGAATTCAGCAAAATCATATCTAAAAATAACGGAGGTATAACCCATGGAAGTAATGGCATTTAACGGAAGTCCGAGAAAAAAATGGAATACGGCAACGCTGCTTGATAAAGCGCTTGAAGGTGCTGCTTCACAGGGAGCAGAAACTGAACTCATTCATTTGTACGATCTAGACTTTAAAGGATGCAAAAGCTGTTTTGCCTGCAAAACAAAAGATGGCGAAAGTTATGGCAGGTGTGCAGTAAAAGATGATCTGACACCAGTACTCAAAAAAGTTGAGGAAGCCGATGCCATTATTCTTGGCGCCCCAATCTATTTTTTGGATGTGACTGGAGAGATGAGATCATTTATGGAACGCTTGATGTTCCCGTATTTGACATATACAGATCCCCCTCAGTCGCTTTTCTCCAGAAAGATTAATACGGGTTTTATTTATACGATGAATGCCACAGAGGAGCAGATGAACGAAATGGGTTTTGGTCAACACCTTAGTTTCAATGAAATGTTGCTGCAGATAATATTCGGGGCGTCAGAGTCTTTCTTCAGTTTTGATACATATCAGTTTAAAGATTATTCAAAGGTGCTTGCTGACCGTTTTGACCCTGAGAAGAAAGCAAAAAGACGGAAAGAAGTATTCCCGGAGGATTGCGAAAAGGCTTTTGAAATGGGAGCCAGGCTTGTCAGGAAAAATAAATAGATAAAACATGCTGTTAATGCTTTAATTCATGAGAAAGAATCTGACGCGGCGTTTGCAGTTAATCGGTGCGCCTGAAGGGCAGCGTCAGGGTGAATCAGGAAAGCAGATTTTTATCAAACTTTACTCTCATGGCCCTGGCCATGCATGCGGCTACACATAGCTCACACGCACTGCATCTTTCCTTGTCAAAGAGGACTTCCATTTCAGGCCTTTTGATGTGAAGAGCGCCGGTGGGGCAGACCGCCGTACAGGCCCCGCACTGGAAACATTTCTCATCATCCCGTTTAATATCCTGCCCGATGTCCTCCACCTTGACCCCAAGGTTTTTCAGATAACGAATCCCTTTTTTAAAATCATTTCGATGCCCGCTTAGTTCAAGCACCATGAACCCTTCCTTCCTGGGATAGATGGTCGCCTTAAGAATGCTGAAGGATAGATCAAAGTCCCTGACAAGATTTACGGTTATGGGTTCGTCGACGATTTCTTTCGGGAATCTCAGGGAGAGTATTTTAGAGTACATGGTTTATTCCTTTCATGAAAGGTATCGGGTGCAAGGTATACAGTATACGGCACGAAGTTCAGGGTTTGAGGTGCGGCAAACTATAGTGCATGAATGGCTGCCTTATTTTTTCAGGTACCTGCCAAACACTTTTTCAAATCCCGGCAATGCCCTTTCAATGACTGCGTCCGGTACGCAATAGGCGATTCTAAAATGGCCTGGCCCCCCAAAACCGCTTCCCGGCACGGTAAGAATATTTTCCTCCTGGAGTGCCAGCACAAAGTCCACATCATCCTCAACAGGGGTTCTTGGGAACAGATAAAAGGCTCCTTCAGGCGTTTCAAAATCATATCCGAAGGAGGCAAGCGCATCACAAAGTGTGTCCCTTTTTTTCTGGTAAACGGAAATTTCTACGCTTTCTTCAAGCAGAGCTGAAATGGCTCTCTGCATGAAAGCCGGAGCATTGACATAGCCCAGAATCCTGTTACAAAAGACCATGCCTGCCACGATCGTGTTTTTATCAGACATGTCAGGGTGTGCAGCAGCATAGCCGATTCTTTCGCCGGGAAGAGAAAGATCTTTAGAAAAAGACGTTACCACAACGCTTTCATTATACACATCAAAAACACTCGGGACTGTCATATTGTCGTAGATGATTTTCCGGTAAGGTTCATCCGAGATCAGGTATATGGGTTGCCCGAATTTTCTGCTGTAATGAGAAAGAAGACCTGCCAGATTATTCAATTCGCCCTCCGGGTAGACCTTTCCCGTAGGATTATTCGGAGAGTTTAACAAGACTGCCTTTGTCTTTTCATTGAGCGCTTCTTCAAGGGCATCAAGGTCGAGGGAGAAATCTTTTTTTGTGCGTACGAGCCTGGGTGTTCCCTGGTGGTTGTCCAAATAGAAATTATATTCCACAAAATACGGTTTTGGAATAATTACCTCATCTCCAGGGTCGAGGAGTGTTTTCAAAACCACATTGAGGCCTCCTCCCGCCCCCACAGTCATGACAATTTCGTCAGCAGTAAACGTCGAACTGTTAAATCCACTGAGATAATCGGCAACCGTCTGTCTGGTTTCCACAAAGCCGGCATTGGGCATATAGGCGTGAAGACCCTCTGAAGGGTCATTGGCCAGCTCGTCGAGGACCTGTTTGAACCTGGGAGGCGGTTCCAGATTAGGATTCCCAAGACTGAAGTCAAAGACATTCTCAGCGCCGAATTTTGCCTTTCTTTCTTCTCCCTCTTCGAACATCCTCCTGATCCATGAGGATCTGTCCATGGATGCCTGGATTTTTTTGGAAACGGCCAAGCCTTACCCTCCTTCCCGAACAATATGTTCTATTCATAACTTTTAGTTTAGGGTTCGCGGAAAAATAAATTCACATTTTGGCGCTCAGATTTGGGTTAATATTGACATATTTATGAAGAGTAAAAGGCGCAGTAATAGTGGACTATTTCAAGGTTTTTTGATCTTCATAATATGTCAAGAGTGACCTGAAGATGAGATGTCAAAATGTGAAGTTATTTTTGCGCGAGCCCTTAGTGTCAATTATGATATTGTAAGAGCCCTGGAATATAAAGGTCCTCTGATAGATACCAAATTGTCTTGTCTGCCAATTACATAAACTTTGTCAGGAGAGGATAACATGGGAAAAAAGACCAAGAAAAAACCAACCATCGCCATCTTAACGGGTGGCGGAGACGTGCCGGGTCTTAATGCCTGCATCAAAACCCTTGTTTATCGAGGATCAAGTGAGGGCGTCAGAGTGCTCGGAATCAGACGGGGATGGGGCGGTATTCTGGAATACAACCCTGGCCTCAAATCTCTGGACCATTGCATTGTAGAGTTAGACCCGGCCCAAGTTCGTACCATTGACAGGTCCGGCGGGACTTATCTTCACTCGTCCAGAACCAACCCAAGCGCAGTAAAATTTAAAGAGGCCCCTGAATTTTTGAAAAAAAAGTTCAAAAAGGACGACGAACTGAAAGATTTTACAGCCCATGTTATGAAAAATCTGGAACAACTTGGGATTGATGCCAGCAATCCTATTGGAGGAGATAATACCCTGAGTTTTGGAGAACGGTTGCACAGGGAAGGCTTCCCCGTAATTGCGATTCCCAAAACCATGGATAACGACGTCTTTGGCACGGATTATTGTATTGGTTTTTCAACCGCGGTCACAAGGAGTGTGAATTGCATACATGACCTCAGAACCTGCACCGGGTCACATGAAAGGATTGCAGTAATCGAATTGTTCGGCCGTTACTGTGGTGAGACATCCCTGATCGCCGCTTACCTGGCCGGTGTTGACCGGGCAGTTATTTCTGAAGTACCTTTTGAGCCCGAAAAACTTGCTGAGTTGATAATGAAGGACAAGGCGGCCAATCCAAAGAATTATGCAATGATCACGATTTCAGAAGGGGCCAAAATGATCGGTGGTGAAATGATTCTGTCCGGGGAGGCGGATGCCTATGGTCACAGGAAACTGGGTGGTATCGGAGAGGAGACAGGGGTTGTCCTGAGGGCGCTTACGGGTGAAAATGTCCTGAACCAGAGTCTTTCCTATCTGATGAGGAGCGGTGCGCCGGATTCACTGGATCTCATGGTTGCCGTTAACTACGCAAATACGGCCATTGACCTTTTCTTAAAAGGCACATTTGGCCGTCTTGTTGCGTTGAGCAGAGGTATATACACGGATATCCCGCTGAGCATCATGACTACGGGTCAGAAAAGAGTGGACGTCAGGGAACTGTATGACGTAGAAGAATATCGGCCCAAGGTGATGCATGTTGTTGGAAAGCCGATGTTTTTATACTAGGTTTGCGGGTAAAAGCTGGTTCCGGCACTCTGTCTAGGAGGTTGTCCTCGATTTTGGAAAAATTGCTATTCTCGGACAGCCTCCTAGTTTTTCTTGAGGAGGTCTAAATTATGCCCGTGGAAATAAAAAGAAGAAAAACACGTCGTATAGACGTTGGCAGTGTCCCCATAGGCGCAGGAGCACCTATTGCTGTTCAGTCCATGACAAACACGGATACCCGGAATATTCCTTCAACAATGGGTCAGATCAATCGACTGTCTGAGGCAGGGTGCGAGATAGTCCGTTTGGCTATCCCCGATATGGAGGCGGCTAATGCCTTCAGAGAGATAAAAAAAGAAGCGCACGTACCACTCATTGCGGATATCCATTTTGATTACCGTCTGGCCCTCGCGGCTCTTGATGCCGGTGCGGACGGCCTGAGAATCAATCCCGGAAATATCGGCGGACAAAGAGCGATCAATAAAGTCGTAACGAGGGCACTGGAATCGAATGTACCCATTCGAATCGGTGTGAACTCCGGGTCTTTGCAAAGAGAGATCCTCCAGAAATACGGCAGCCCGTCGCCTGAAGCCATGGTGGAAAGTGCCATGAAACATGTCAGACTCCTGGAAGAATCAGGCTTTGACCAGATCAAGATATCATTGAAATCTTCAAACGTAATCGATACCATCAGGGCCTATGAACTCCTGGCAGACAAAGTGGATTACCCTTTGCATCTGGGAGTGACTGAGGCGGGGACGCTTATATCGGGTACGGTAAAAAGCACGATAGGCATCGGGTATCTGCTGACAGAAGGTATTGGCGATACATTTCGTGTTTCTCTGACCCGGGATCCTGTGGATGAAGTGCGGGTCGCCTATGAGATCCTGAGGGCACTGGATATCAGACACAGGGGACCTGAGATCATATCCTGCCCCACTTGCGGGCGATGCGAGATAGATCTTTTCAGCCTTGTTGATAAAGTAGAAGTGGCGCTTTCCCATATGGAGGCGTCTCCAAAAGTGGCCATAATGGGCTGCGTGGTAAATGGCCCGGGTGAGGCCAAAGAGGCCGACATCGGTATTGCAGGGGGCCGGGGGCAGGGAATCCTGTTCAAAAAAGGGGAGCCGGAAAAAAAGGTCCCGGAGGACAAACTGGCAGAGGTGTTGATTGATGAAGTGAAAAGGTTGGAAGTCGAAAGGTCAAAGGGTGATCACTGACCACTGTACTGATTACTGATCATTGGTCACTTAATCACGGAACACTCTTCGGCTTTTTGACTTTGAACTTTGGTTTTTGAAAGGAGTTATAAATTCTCATGCGATTTTCCAAATACTTCATACCCACATACAAGGAGGTCCCTGCGGACGCTGAGGTAATCAGCCATCAGTTGATGCTCAGGGCAGGCATGATAAGAAAACTGACATCCGGAATCTACACCTATCTTCCGGCAGGGCTGAAATCCATCAGGAAAGTGGAGAACATCATCAGAGAAGAGATGAACCGGGCAGGCGCAATAGAGATTCTGATGCCTGCCGTTCAGCCGGGGGAACTTTGGGAGGAAAGCGGCAGATGGGATTATTACGGCCGTGAACTCCTGAGATTCAAAGACCGCCACAACCGGGATGCCTGTCTCGGACCCACCCACGAAGAGGTCATCACCGATCTGGTGAGAAAGGAGATCCACTCCTATAAGCAGATGCCGGTCAACTTCTATCAGATTCAGACCAAATTCAGGGACGAAATACGACCCAGGTTCGGGCTTATGCGCGGCCGTGAATTCATCATGAAGGACGCGTACAGTTTTGACATAGTGGAAGAAAGTGCCCATAAAAGCTATGAGGCCATGCATGACGCCTACACCAGGATATTTCAGAGGTGCGGTCTGAAATTCAGGGCCGTGGAGGCAGACACCGGGACTATTGGCGGAAGTTTTTCCCATGAGTTCATGGTGTTGGCTGAAACCGGAGAGGATCAGATCGTCAATTGTCAGTTGTGTGATTATGCGGCCAACCTGGAAAGGGCAGAGGTGAAGATGCCTGGCGGCCTGTCTGAAACTGAAAGCGCTGACATGAATTCCATTGAGGAGGTGGATACTCCGGACATAAAAACCGTGGAAGAGGTGACCGCATTTCTGTCCATTTCACCGGAAAAGCTCATCAAGACCCTCATCTTTTTGGCAGACGGAGAAGGGGTTGCAGCCCTTGTAAGAGGTGACCATGAAATAAACGAGGCAAAACTCAAAAGTTTTCTTGGCGCACAGGTGGTCGAGCTGGCAGACGCAGGCCTTGTGGCGGAGACAACCGGCGCTCCCGTGGGTTTTGCAGGGCCCGTTGGCCTCAAGGTCCGGATTGTTGCCGACCATTCCGTGAAAGGCATGAAAAACTGTGTCACAGGCGGAAACAAAGAGGACCTGCATTTGAAAAATGTCAACCTGGACAGGGATTTTAAGGTGAATCAGTTTGGCGATTTGCGTATCATCACGGATAAAGATACATGCCCCAGATGCGGCGGGGAGATTCGGTTTGGAAAGGGCATTGAGGTGGGGCATATCTTTAAGCTTGGCACAAAATACAGTGAAGCTTTAAACGCAACGTTTCTTGATGAGGCAGGAAAAGAAAAACCTATAATTATGGGATGTTATGGCATTGGCGTCGGAAGAACCGTGGCAGCGGCCATCGAACAGAACCACGACAAGGACGGAATTATTTTTCCCGCCCCCATTGCCCCTTTTGAGGTGACTATCCTGCCTCTGCAGATGCATGAACCATCTGTTGTGGAGACAGCAGAAACAATCTACAGAGAGCTGTGTGATTACGGTATAGACGTCCTGTTGGATGACAGGGAGGGGCGGGCAGGTATAAAATTTAATGATGCGGATCTCCTCGGCATCCCTGTCCGTGTAACTGCTGGACTCAGGGGCGTCAAAAATGGACAGGTGGAACTGAAAGTGCGCGCTGAATCTGAGAGTGTGAATATACCCGTCAAGGACGCTGCCGCCGTAATCCGGGAAAAAGTGAAAGACCTCTATGATTCGCTTAAATGACATAACTTCCAAGATCCTCACTTATCACCCGAAGGCCAATATCGGGCTGGTTGAGAAGGCCTATGTATATTCGGCCAAGGTGCATCAGGGGCAGATCCGTCTTTCAGGTGAGTCCTATCTTTCCCATCCCCTGGAGGCGGCCTTTATCCTCGCACAACTGCAGATGGACGTTGTCTGTATCGTGGCGGGTTTGCTCCATGATGTGCTTGAGGACACCGGTGCTCAGCTGGATGAAATAAGGAAACTGTTTGGAAGCGAAACAGCCAATATCGTGGATGGGGTAACAAAGATCAGTAAGATGCAGTTTTCGAGTGACAGACAGCGCCAGGCTGAAAGTGTTCGCAAGATGATCCTTGCCATGTCTTCTGATATTCGTGTGATCCTCGTCAAACTGGCTGACCGTCTCCATAACATGAGGACCCTTGGTTTTCAGCCGCTTGAAAAGCAGAGGCGGATTTCCAGAGAAACCCTGGACATATACGCGCCTCTGGCCGGAAGGATGGGTATCAATTGGGTCAAAGCCAGCCTGGAGGATCTCAGCCTGTATTATCTCGAGCATGAGATCTACGAGAAGATCAAGACCGAAGCAGCACACAGAAGGGGTGAAAGTGAAAAATTCATATTGGAAGTGACTGAAACGCTTGCCGAAAAGCTGGCAGAGGTGGGTATCCAGGCCACGATCAAAGGCAGACCCAAGCATTTCTACAGTATCTATAAAAAGATGCTGGACCAGAACCTTGCTGTCAATCAGGTGTACGATATCCTGGCGTTCAGGGTTATCGTCGATTCCATAAAAGAATGCTACGAGGCCTTAGGACATATTCATTCCATGTGGAAGCCGGTCCAGGGGAGGTTTAAAGATTATATCTCTGTTCCAAAGGCAAACATGTATCAGGCACTTCACACCACGGTGATCACTCCCTGGGGCCAAAGGATGGAGGTGCAGATCCGGACCTGGGGTATGGACCGGGTTGCAGAAGCAGGTATTGCAGCACACTGGAAATATAAGGAAGGAACTGCAGACAAAATTGACGAAAAACAGTTTGGATGGCTTCAACAACTCCTGGAATGGCAGAAGAGTCTGAAGGATCCTGTGGAATTTTTAGAAACCGTCCGGATGGACCTCTTCCCGAACGAGGTTTATGTGTTTACTCCCCGGGGTGAAGTGAAGGAGTTCCCGAAAGGATCGACGCCTGTTGATTTTGCCTATGCCATTCACTCGGAGGTCGGGGAGAAGTGCATGGGGGCTATGGTCAATGGAAAGATGGTACCTCTCCGGTATCAGTTAAAAACCGGAGACATCGTAGACATCATGACTTCTCCTAAGCAGAATCCAAGAAAGAACTGGCTGGAATTTGTTCAGACATCCAAGGCAAGAACGAAGATCAGGCAGTGGATAAACAGTCAGGTAAGAGATGAAAGCCTTAGCCTGGGCAGGGACATCCTGGAAAAGGCCCTTCCAAAGGCCAATTTGACGCTGCCAAATATCTTGAAAAGTGAGCAACTTTCAGCCGTTGCAAAGGAATTTTCCTTTCATTCGGTTGAAGATCTGGTCGCTCAGATTGGTTTGGGCAAGGTCTCTGCAAAGCAGGTGATTGGGAGGTTGAAGCCCAAACTGGGTATCAGGGATGAAAAACCATCCGGCATTGTGAGCAAGGTGGTAGGCCGCATGAAGCGCCGGAAAGGCGGAAGCGGCATTAAAGTCAAGGGTGTCAGTGATATGCTGGTCCGTTTTGCTAATTGCTGCCATCCTGTCCCCGGAGAAAAGGTCATCGGGTTTATAACAAGGGGGCGCGGCATCACCATCCATCACCAGAAATGTCGTCACATCCGCAGTTCAGAGTCGGAAAGACTGGTGGAGGTGTCATGGGAACCCTCCGCAAATGACATATACCTGGCGAGGCTGAAAGTTGTTAGTGTGGAAAGAAAGGGTGTTTTGGCTGATGTTAGCCA
>JAFDJF010000732.1 GCA_019307645.1 Deltaproteobacteria bacterium | reverse complement strand
CATGCATATGCATGGCTATGGATTTATGCTGGACGAAACACGTCTTCGAGAATTAGCCGCACCAGTGCCTGATCTTTGTAAGGATTTTCTTAAAGATCAGAACAAATAATCAAAACCTGCCTTCAAATTTCGGAGGAGAAATTGCTCAAATTCTTGAAAAGGAGTTATTATAAAATCGTTTGAAAGCGCCTCATTGATGAAAAATGAAAGTGAGGCCATCGAGGCAGCTAGCAGGACGCTAAAAAGCGAACTCTCTGTATCTAAAGTTATTCTCTTTGGATCAACACCCAAACAATATCAAAAATGGATCGCTGTTTTGACAATATCAAAAATGGATCGCTGTTTTGAAAAAAGGGGCTTCAAATGAGGGAAGCCCCTTTTCTAGTTACCGACCACTGATCACTGAAAACTGATCACCGGTTTTTCCTACTTCAGGATCTCACGGGCGACAATCATTCTCTGTATCTGGGTTGTTCCTTCTGCGATCTGGAGCAGTTTTGCGTCACGGTAGTACTGTGCCATGGGGTAGTCTTCCATGTACCCGTAACCACCGTATACCTGCAGTGCATCTGTTGCAACCTTGACTGCCGTGTCAGCGGCAAAGCATTTTGCCATTGAACCCAATTTAACGGCTTCTGCACGGTTGCCCCTGTCTATCTCAGCAACGGTCTTATAAGTCAACTGCCTTGCAGCCTCGATCTGAATCGCCATATCCGCCAGCATGAACTGAATAGCCTGGAACTTTGCTATTGGTTTTTTAAAGACGATTCTTTCTTTTGCATACTGGATGGCATGATCCAATGCACCCTGGGCAAGACCGACAGCTCTGGCAGAAGTGGCATAGCGGCTGACCTCAACGGTACGGACCGTCTGCCTGTAGCCGTCTCCACGTTCACCCATCATGTTTTTCTGGGGGACCCTTACTTCGTCCAGTTTGACTTCACAGACATGAACAGCCTTACATCCCATCTTCCTTTCATGCTTGGGGATGGTGAGTCCTTCTGCGCCCTTGTCAATCAGGAATGCGGATATCCCGGCTGTTCCTTTCTCCGGATCTGTCTTGGCAAATACCGTGTACATGTCCGCTACATCTGCGAGTGTGGCAAAACATTTTGTACCACTGACCAGCCAGTCATCACCGTCCTGAACCGCCTTGGTCTGGATGTTGGATGCATCCGAACCTGCTTCAGGCTCAGTCAATGCAAAACAGGGAATAAATTCACCTGTTGCGACTTTTGTCAGATATTTTTCTTTTTGCTCGTCATTCCCAACATTCATGAGAACCCTTGGCCCCAAAGAATAGGCACCCAGAAGGATTGCACAGGAAGCACTAACCTGAGCGATCTGTTCTATTGCCAGGGCACACTCGGTAGTCCCTGCGCCTGAGCCTCCCCATTTTTCTTCTACCCCGAGACCGTACAGTTCCATTTCCTTATACCATTCATGGACCTGTGTGGGGAATTCTTCTTTTTCCTCCAACTCTGCTGCGATCGGTTTGATCTTTTCCTGAGCGAGTTGGCGCACAGCGTCTCTAAGCATAATTTGAGCTTTTGTTAATTCATAAATACCGGCCATTTTTTCCTCCTTAAGCTAAGAAAGTTCATAAACACATGGTTTTGGAGTTTGCGACCATTACAATGTTATTAATGTTTTTAAGACAGAAGCTTCTGCACTTCTTTTGTCAGTTCAGGTATAATCTGAAAGACATCTCCGACAATACCGTAGTTCGCCACACCGAAAATAGGAGCATCAGGATCTTTATTGATGGCTATGATACATTCCGATGTCTGCATGCCGACCAGGTGCTGAACTGCGCCGGATATTCCGCAGGCAATATACAATTTCGGGCAGACGGTTTTTCCTGTCTGTCCTACCTGATTGGATTGTGGCTGCCACTCTGCATCCACTGCGGCCCTTGTTGCGCCTACAGCGCCGCCCAGGGCATTGGCCAGGTCTTCCAGTAACTTGAAATTTTCCGGGGCACCCATCCCCCAGCCGCCGGAAACGATAATGTCTGCTTCTTCGATGTCACCTGTTGTTTTTACCTCTTTAATCACCTCAAGTATCTTTGTTTTGATACTTTTCGCATTGATTTCAACATCCATCTTGACTAATTCGCCCTCACGGTCATAGTCCGGCTCCATCTTTTTCATGACCTTGGGGCGGACTGTTGACATCTGGGGACGATGTCGTGGGCATTTGATGGTGGCCATTATGTTGCCGCCAAAGGCAGGGCGTGTCTGAAGGAGCAGCCTGGTCTCTGCATCGATATCCAGCCCGGTACAGTCGGCAGTTAGGCCTGTCTGTATCCTGGCTGCAACGCGAGGCGCCAAATCCCTTCCATATGTGGTAGCCCCATATAAGACTATTGCAGGCTTGTATTTTGCTATAGCAGCAGCTACCGCGGTTGCATAGGGTCCGGTCATATAGGCGTCAAGACTTTCATTGTCAATCAGGTATACTTTGTCAGCACCGTGAGCAAAAAGCTCTTTGA
>JAFDJF010000731.1 GCA_019307645.1 Deltaproteobacteria bacterium | reverse complement strand
CGCCATTTGTGACCTGTTTACTCGTATGCTGGGTAAGCAATCTGCACAACCGGCAGCAAAACCCGGTGTCGCTAATAATTTAGCTGAAGAAATTGTAACCGAAGTTCGCGAGATAGATAATGGACTGACTGAACCTTCCGATGAAGAAGGGACATAAAAACTATGTCTTTGCGAGGCCCCTCCAGGGCTGAAGCAATCTCAAAAAACGGGAGTTTTTCCATAAATCACCGAAAATCCCCTGTCAGTGTAAATGCCGCCCATGCAGACGGATGCCCATTTATTCCCTCTCGAACTAAAAGCTGGGCCTGCCTGAGAGCTTCTGATCTGGAAAACCCCGCCCTGAGAAATCGGTAAAATCGTTTTACCATCACAGCTGTAGAAAGGTCATCCACCTTCCACAGACTTGTGACAATTGATGGCGTTCCGGCAAAGATAAAACTTCGGGCAAGTCCAATAATTTCATCTCCCTTTGTAATCTTTCCAAGACCTGTCTCACATGCACTCAAAGTCACAAGATCACAGTTCAGTTTCAAACCAAATATCTCATGTGCTTCCAGCCGACCATCATTGCTCTCTGACGGACTGAGCAGAATCGATGAAAACAGCGGTGATTCAGGCTCGTATGTGGCATGACTCGCAAAATGGATCAAATTATGGGAACCCGCCTCCTCTATTACCCTCCCTTCAACAGCATCTTCCCTAAAAAAAGCCTTTACCCGATTAAACGTGCGCCTGAGAGATACGACCTCCTTCTCTGCAAAAGGTAAATCATATAACGGATTCTTCAGATCAGGATTGCTAAAGGCAAGAACGCTCTTCTTCGCAGCTTCTCCAAATCCCTCTCCCCCCTTTTCCAGGCAATACCCCAATACAGTGGCACTTGGAGCCAGTGACAAAGAAAACCGTTCTAACAGATAGATCCCCTCTTCGTCCTGTAACGCAGCAAACGGGAGATAATGGAGAGCCCCGTGGGGAACAAGAACCAGATGGCGTATAGATTGAATGTCACTTTCAACAGGTTTAATAAGTAATTGATAAAGCTCACGGCTTTCCAAATCTACAGACAGGTTGGCCTGAATTGTTTCACGGAATTCCCTTACCAATTCCCGAATATTATCTGTCTGAACATCAATCCGTCTTGCGATAATATTATCCGAAGCAACAACCCAGACAAAAAGCTCTTCTCTGGTCAGAAAGTACTCCACTAGAGCCGTGCTGTCCGGTAATATGTTCTGAATCTCATCCACTTTCCAGGGATCTACACTGACAAAAGAAGCCAGCTCAGGATTTTCAATCCGGATTTTTACAAGAACAGTTTCAAAGTGTTTTCTTCTCTTTTCCAACTCTATCTGCCATTCCCTTTTCTCATCTCTCTCTCTGGATGTGAGAACTTCCCTGGTGGCACCAGCATATGCTGCAATCCTGTCCTGCGCTTCCTGTAGATCCATTCTGGCAGCTCTCTCCTGTTCCAGCAGATCCCCCTTCGCCTCTGATAACACCAATCGTTTATTTCCCAATAGATCGATAAAACTCCTTGACTTTGCCCTTTCAACAAAACCTAAAGCCTCTTCATTCTTGCCCATTTCCAGAAGATGGCTGATTACATCCACGTAAAGGTCCATTTTATCGTCCAGAAAACCCTGCTTGAATGCCTCGACCTTAAGCTCTGCCCTCAAACCCTCAACAACCTCGATAGCCTTTTTATAATCGATCAGGGCTTCCGAATCCCTTCCTGTGTCTTTTAATACACCTGCACGCAGTCTGTATATTCGCCACAAGAGCTCAGGAATATTCAAACCTGCAGCACTTACTGCACCGCTGTCCAGAACAGCAAGTGCTGATTTCATATCTCCATTAATCCTGTAAGCTTGCCCAAGACCGTAATAGGCATACACTTCATTCCTTCTGTCCCCTATCTCCCTTGAAAGCCTTAATCCATTATCCAGGAGCGAAATACCCTCTTCGGACCGTCCCAATCGAACAATAAGTGTTCCCAGATTCCTGTAATCATAGGCCAGCCCTCTTCGAAATCCAATGCTGCTGTCTATACTGCTTGCCTGAAGAAAATATTCATACGCCTGGTTCAAATCATTTTCCCTGACACATATCATTCCCATATTCTTTAAAATCGTGGCCTGATCTGCCAAACTCCCGCTTGCTTCTGCCAGGTCAAGT
>JAFDJF010000150.1 GCA_019307645.1 Deltaproteobacteria bacterium | reverse complement strand
TCGCTTGTAAAGATCACTATTGGCTTTCCCCACCAGACCGGCCCGATCTATCAGGGCCTTCATCTCGGCTGTGACATTGCAGAAATAAGTGGGCGAGGCCAGAATAATGCCCTGAGCTTCTATAATTTTTTCAATGCACTCATTTACGATATCATTTGTCACAGAACAGCGCTGATTCAACTTTTCCATGCATTTGTAACAAGCCATGCAACCCCGAATGGGTTTGCCCGCAAGCTGAATCAGTTCTGTTTCGATACCTTCTCTTTCCAGTTCCTGAAGGACATAGTTTGTCAGGATAGATGTGTTGCCGTCTTTTCTGGAACTGCCATTGAATGCCACAACTTTCATGGTATTCCTCCTTTTTCTTTTTCCCCTACGCCAACCCCATGGCATCAACGAACTGAGAAATCTTGTCCTTGATCTCGTCGACGGTCGTGTAACGCTTGTCCACGTGATCCAGACCGATGCTTAAAAACGGAACCTCCAGTTCACGGCATTTTTCTCTCATCAAATTAATGCTTGCCGCGCTGTCTTTATGCCCCATGTGTCCGGGCCAGATCACACAGTCGATATGAAAGTCTCTGACCAACTGAGAGATGTCTGTAAGAAAATTCTCCACCTTGCCCCTTGCCTGGTGGATCATGGGTTGATCCATTAGACTTCGTTTGGCCAATCCCTCAAAAATAGTCTTTTCAGAAGACGTGTCGATCAGGGTGTAGGGACAATGGCTGACCATGTCAAGGACCACAACCCCGCCAAGCTCCTGCTCCATCCAGGAGGCGAGTTCGGCAAAAAAGACCGAGGGGATATCGTACCATAGCACCCTGAATTTCTGATTTGCCAGTATGGGCCGGTTTTCTTTAATTCGCTTTTCCGCATCTGCAATCAGATTTTCGAACCATTGGGCGTGCTCGCGAGTCCCGGCACCCGGGAAATTCGTCAGATAAAAACAGGACTGGGGCAGAATCGGGTCATGGGGAGTGGGCACAGATCGTCGCAGAGTATTGTATTCCTGCCACAAGGTATAGTGTTTGTTGGACTCCTCAACCGTTTGTCTGAGTAAATCCATGTCCAGTTTCTTATTGGTATGGGTTTCAAGGAATTCCACCAGTCGTTTGAATTCTTCGGCATAATATTGGAGGCTCTGATTCTCGTCAAAATCGTAATGGATCGGCTCCGGTGCAAACGAGGGGACGTCGCGCCAGGCTTTATGATTTGTTATTGCTTCATGAACAGCCGCAATGCCGTCACAGGGTTCGGTGATTCCAACATAGGCCGTAGGTTTAGGAAAAAAGCCCTCATCCAGATAATATAATCCCATTCGAAGCAAAGTACAACAATCGCTTGGGACCGGCATTTTGTCCACCTTTTCAAGGTCTTCCATCAGATGAGGATTTTCCATGCCACCTCCCCAGGCAGACTGGTAAATAAAAAACCAGTGAAGATCCATCGTAGTGAGGACTTCCGACGGATTGGTGAAATGACTACCGATAATCGGTAGATTCTTTTCAACGCACTCAACGGTTTTATTCAGATTTTTCAAGATGGTCTTTACCAGATATAAATGAATGGGACGCATATCGTCCTGGATGAGAGACAGCCCCTCTTCAATTGATTCGTATATGGCAATCTCTTCAAGTACTCGTGATATGGACCGCTCTTTTTTCTCGTCCATCTTTACCTCCCGATTGTTTCCAGAAACGCCTGCACCCGTGTTTTCAACTGTCCCACAGCACCCAGGGTGTATTCTCTGTCTACTGCCAGCATGGGAATACCGAGGTCTTTGAAGTCATTTGTCAGGGAAAATTGCTCAAACCCCCATATTTCACAAAAGGCCAGCCGTTCAAAAATAACGCCGTCTACTTGAAAATCGCGTACCATGTTCTGGATATATGCCAGGCGGTCCGGATACTTGCCATAGACCCGGGGGCAGGTGGGGCGGTCCGCTAAATAAAGCTTTGCAAGGGCTCTTAAACAGTCTTCTATGTTTTCATCCACGTCTTTCCAGAAAATTTTTGAACCAAAACACAGGGCATCGGTCACCACGATGGCCCCCTGGTCCTCAATGATCTTCATAAACTCCGGATTATCCAGCTCACCGCCCAGCACCATCAATCGGGCCCGGTAATCCGTGCGACTATTGGTATTATTTATGTCATCTAAAAATTCGGTGAGCAGTTCGTTGCACCTCTTTTTTGGCATAGCTGTTGACGCAACAGTTATTGTGAGGGCTTCGGCACCGGTAATCGGGGGATGATCCTCTTTGCGCAAACTATAAAGCTGCCTCAAAAGTCGACGGCTTTCATTGTACAGCCGGATCGTTTCACGCAAACGGTCATCAGTAATATCGATGTTTAAATGCGCTTCCAGGCGTCCCTTGAAGTGAGCCAGTTCATCACAAAAATAATCCACCTGAGCCGGGTCAGCCTTTTTTGGGATATTGATGATATCCGCAAAAGGTGTATTCAGCTGGCGTACCCAGTGATCGTACACCCGGCGGACGTTATCGCAGCTGTTAAAAAAGAGGATACCATCCAGAAAATTGAATTCTCCTTCCAATGCCATGTTAAATGCATGGCGGGGAAAGCTGCAGTTGTTGCTGGCAAAGAAAGCGTCTGAAAGTTCGGTCCCCTTGCTGCCGGTAGCCCGCATGCGAAAAGGAAGCAGGCCGGCGGCGGCAATCAACTCTTCGGGAAAAGAAGAGCAGAAGTATCCCATAATCTTACCGCCCTGATCCTTCCATTTCTGCATCTCAGGATTTATTATGGTCTCAGCGGCTTGTTTAAACTCCTGGAATGCCGTTGACTGGATATTTGTTTCCACGCTGCTCGCCTCCTTAAGGGCTCGCGCAAAAATAACTTCACATTTTGGCATCTCATCTTCAGGTCACTCTTGACACATTATGAAGATCAAAAACCTTGAAATAGTCCACTATTACTGCACCTTTTGCTCTTCATAAATATGTCAATATTAACCCAAATCTGAGCGCCAAAATGTGAATTTATTTTTGCGCGAACCCTAAACGTATGAAAGTGTTGGTTCAGACCATGGCTGTAGTGCGAAACCATCGACCCCCGGGCGCCACCCGGAATTCCGGCCTACTCAGATTCCGGCCGTCTTATGAGCTCGACAGCATCTACCGGACATGCGGGCACACATACACCACACCCGATGCACAGGTGCTGATCCACTGCCGCAGTGTCATCAACGGTTATGGCATCCACCGGACAGCGGTCCGCACAGGTTTCGCAAGCCGTGCATGTTTCCTGATCAGCCTGGGCCATAAACGGAGAAGGGATAAACGTCGGCGCTCCCATTTTATGGGTTCGGAAGATACCGCAGCAATCTTCACAGCAGTTGCAGATCTGGCCAAGAAGATTAATGGTATGAACGAGACCATCCTTATTGAGTTCCTTAAGAAGATCTACCAATTCATCATGGGAGAGCTCACGGGCCATCTTATGCTTTACAGCCCATCGGCTCAGAGCGCCTGTATGAACGCAGGATTCATATATATGATCGCAGGTATTTTCCGGATCGACCAATGCCCGTGATACCCGACAGGGGCACATGGACACACTCCAGTGTCCCGCCTCTTTTACTTCTTCAGCTAAATTTTCTGAGGGCTGAACATCGTCGGGCAACGCGGCCATGCCTACCCAAACCGGAGTATAGGCCATTCCGAGTGCGCCCAGCTTATCTTCACAATGCTCTATGGTTACCTGATGCGCTGTTTTTATCAGTTCCGCTGAAAAAGGAAACCGAATACCGGCCCACGGGCCGGTCTCCGTAAGTCCGCCGGCTGTCATCCCCACTGTTCTGTATATCGGGTCTTTATCTGCCGGATCGTAAATAATGGTGCCCTTGTCAGCCATAGCCATCATTTTGTTCTTTAGTTCATCTTTATCCATTCCGGTTTTTTCGGTAAGATCATCCAGTGTTCCACCCGTCATACCGATCTTCAGGGCAAGCTCAGCCTCATCATCTGTAAACTGTAAACCCAAAAGCTTCAAAAAAGAGGGCGTTATGGGTTGGCCGACAATATCGCCCTCATCGATCATTTTCGCAAGGTCCTGATAAATATCTCTTTCAGGCATAATTTCTTCTCCTCAAATGCGGTTTTTATGTCGAGCTCTAAACACGCTACTCACTTTTGTTTTCTCGGGGGATCTCCCTTATTTTTTGATTAATATTCTTCCATTGTTCATATAAGGAATAAGGCTCTTCTTTCCCTGGGTCTTCCCACGGCTTTGGCAGATTCATGTCTTTGGCAATGATGCGGTAGCAGTTGTATGCCTCAGTAGATCCCGAATTTGCCCCCGAATGCCATGCCGCTCCGGTCGCGTAAAAATTCTTAACCGGCAATCTGTGGTTGGCCAACTCCGGCGTGGGCCGGTTCTCGGCAAACTGATACGGCACATGATCAATACTGCTCATATTTCCGTTGGGTGCCATGTTCTTCAACCGGCAATGATCCAATGGTGAGTTGGTATCCACGCCTATAACATTGGCATCGGTCATATTAGGTGCAAATTTTTTCCAAAAAGTCAGGAGCTCTTCGGCATACCGCGTTTTAATTTCCTTCCATTCCTTCATGGTGAATGCGGAGGCAGGGGGCGCAAGCTGTTCTGTGCTGGCCGTGTGTTTTCCCGGCGGGGCAAATGCTGAATCGAAAAGACTGTGACACCATACCACCGGTGCGAAGTCCTCCATGGGCGAAAATTTGCCCAGTCGGGACCACAGACACTCCCGGGCAATACGTTCAGGATTGTTGTCCTCAGACAGTCCAAGCCAGTATGCCCGATTAATATCCGGGTTGAATGTTGCTGCCTCATATTGGGGTGCCTCATGAAGGGCAAAGGTATACCACATCAGGCAACCGAATGTATGTTCCAAAAGCTCGACACGACGGGCCGCCTGATAATGAAAATATTCTCTGCCCAGCAAATCAAAACACACCTGTAGAGGATTTAATCCGGCACTGACAACCAGTTTTCGTGCGCCTATTTCAGTACCGTCAGCAAGACGGATCCCGGTGGCCCCTCCATTTTCCACAATTACCTTGTCAACCTCGCTGTGTGTAAAAAATCGACACCCGTTTTTTACCAGAATTTGATGGGCCGCATGGGCAACCATGTGGGTGCCTCCTCTGGCAAAACTGATTGTAGGCAGGGTTGCTGTGATGGCAAAGGCCTGAGCGCCGTTCCCCGGATGGGTGACATCGAATGCACCGGACAGGGCGAACCTGACTGCACAGTATTGCAACTCCTTACTCTCCCAGTATTCCCGCGCCGCCCTCAGGTGGCTGGCAGCAAACACCAGAGAATCCGGCTCAAAGCCGGCTTCAACAATTTTCGGATACGCAGCGGCCTGGCGCTCCATAATCCCTTTCTCCATCCGCTCTTCAGCCGGATGAAACAGCATGTCCATTTGAACAAGCTGAAGTTCTTCAGAGGCAAACAGATCCCATAGCTTCACCCATCTGTCCGCGTCCCTCTCTGAAAATCGGGCGATTTCTTTTGCCGTCCGTTCCTGGGTCGGATCATCCTTTTGGCTGTATATGGCGAGACAGGTCTGATTGTTCCCGAATACCGCTCCTTCACTAACCAGATACTGGTCGATTCTTGCGCCATACTCCCAGAATTCCGGAAAGTCGCGCCATAGCGGCAAATAATACCAGGGGAGCTGTATCGAAGCATGGGTATTGCCACGAAACCCGGGCGCGGCAATTTCTTCGGTGGCCAGGCCCCCGCCGATCTCATGACGTCTTTCAAATATGCCGACACTCATGTTGGCATATTTTGTCAGATACATGGCAAGAAACAGCCCTTTGGTTCCACCACCGATAATGACGGCATCAAAGGCCGTGTCAGGCATGACACCCTCCTTATTGATTCTGGAATTTGGATTTGGGATTTTGGATTAAAGGTATTAAGGGCTCGCGCAAAAATAACGCTTCACATTTTGGCGCGTTTCGTTTGGCGCCTTGGCTCCAGGAGGCTATCTGAGAATGGTTTGCTTTTTCCACCGTCGCTTTAGCGCCCTTTGTAAACAGGCTTACGCTTCTCCTTAAACGCTTTCATCCCTTCCTTGGAATCTTCTGTTGCGAATACCGCATATCCGATCTCATCCTGACGCTTGAGTGACTCCTCTTCCCCCACCGACTCGTCAATTTCTCGCAGCGTGCGGGTTATCGCCTTTATGGAGAGAGGCGCGTTCTCGCAGAGCTGCTTAGCCATATTCAGGGCCTCTTCTAATGCCTTTCCCTTGGGAACAACTCGGTTGATCAGTCCCCAGTTGAGCGCTTCCTGCGCGGTAATGTGGCGGCCCATAAGAAGAATCTCCGCAGCCAGACAATAGGGAATCTGCCTTCTCAATCGAACAGCTGAAGCACCGAGCGGGTAAAGACCACGAGTAACCTCGGTTACGCCGAATATGGCATCCTCTGCGCCGAT
>JAFDJF010000730.1 GCA_019307645.1 Deltaproteobacteria bacterium | reverse complement strand
CGGTGATGTCCTCTCCCTTAAATACGATTTTACCATAAGTGACTTTGTATTGGGGATACCCCATAATCGTCATCAAGAGTGATGTTTTCCCTGACCCGTTCGGACCAAACAGAATATGCGTTTCACCCGTCGGGATCTCAAGATCGATGTGCTTCAAAATCTCCTTCCCACCGAGTTCAACTTTCAGATCATCGACCACTAACATGACATCCTCCTTGTAATTATTCTAGCAAATCTTTCACCTGGCATTTAATGATCCTACGATCCTGGTATATTTGGATTTCGGATGTGTTTTTTTTGAGCTTTTCAATGGTTGTCCTGGCTTCCTTTGCGCCAAGAATGCCGATAACCCAGACGGCCAACCCTTTTACAATCGTATCCCCTGCTTCAAGATAAGGAATCAGGTAATGGGCCGAATCTTGAACAAGATGGGGTCTCACCTGGCTGAGTCTTCCAATTCCCCATAAAAGGCCGCGTTGCAGCATCTCATATTCAAGATAATTCCCATCTTCCCGTGCATAGGATAACAGCACATGGGCGTATTCTTCAGCAAGACCCTCATGACAGGCCAGGATCTCGCCCATTGCCTCAGGAGAACCCCATCCAATGCCGCCTGATTCGTCATTGAGGTTCCACATCAACCGTCGCATAATCACCCGGGCTGTTTCCATGTCTTCATCAGCGATTTCTGCAACAACAGCGCCCATTGCAGTAACCGCAGCCCACTTTACCTTCTCATTAGTGCTGTGCAGAAATGAGAAGAGGGCATTTACGACCTTTTGGCCAGGAATTTTTAGTAATGTTTCCAGCGCAACATCAAGGTCCTCTGACATCAATGTTTCTAAAACTTTTCGCTTGAGTGCGCGTCTACCCTCTTTTTTGTCGCCGGTCTTCAAGATTTTTCCCAGGTAATACAATCAGCCGGACAAACACTGATTGCCTCCTGAACACAGCCTTCAGGGTACTCATGAAAATAAATAACTTCAATATATCCTGTTTCGGAATTTTTCTTAAACACTTCCGGACAAACCTCCAGGCATGACCCGCAATCGGTACATTCACCCATGTCAATGACCGGAATCATCCGCATTTCATCTTCTTCCTCTTACACTTCATATATTCACCATGAGTGATGAAAGGCCCCAATTGGGACGTACAGTCTTTATGCCCCCCTTTTTTGCAGAGCTCACAGCGGTTTACGCTACACATTTGACATTCGAGGCAATCAGGGCATTTTGTCTTTTTGTGCGCTTGTGTCGAAAACGAACAATCTTTTTTGTGATCGGCAACTGCCATTTAAGAGAATTCATCCTTCCAACGAGGTAAGATTATTGGTCAAAAGTCTCACATGCCTCATCTCCTCCCTGATAATCTCATCAATTTGCCCTTTTCCGAGACTCTTCGGAATCGACACCTTCATTCCGGTAAACCCTTTGCAATCTTCCCGCCGAGATCGTAACACGCCGCCAGTCCTTTCGCTTCCGGCACATACTGAATCCTGACACCAGGATCGATGATCTCAAATTTCATGTCTTCCAGCTGACTGTTAATCAATTTTACGGATTCACCGCTCCAGCCATAAGAGCCAAATGCAGCCGCTATCTTGTTTTGGGGTTTGAGCCCCTTCATGTAGGTCAGGAAATCGCTGACCGTAGGAAACAGGCCATTGTTAAGTGTAGGAGAGCCGACAAGTATCGCACCTGCATCAAGCACTTCTGTCATGATATCGCTCCGATGCCATTTCCGCAAATGCATGAGCCTGGCATCTACACCTTGCTGAGCCAGACCATCCACAATGGCGTTGGCCATCTTTTCTGTGCTCTGCCACATGGTATCATACACGACCAGCGCCTTCCTTTTCGGCTTTTGATGACTCCATTCAACATAGGCGTTGATAATTTTCGCTGGATCCTTCCTCCACATAATTCCGTGGTCAGGGCATACCATGTCCAGCGCCAGTCCCATTTCTGTGACCGTGTCCACCAGTTTGAGAATAAGAGATGAGTATAGTAGGAGAATATTAGCAAAGTACTTCTCTGGTCATCAAACCTTTCAAGCCCGGCATAGTGTTGTCCAAAGGCATCACTTGAAAACAGTATTTTATCTTCTTTAAGGTAGGAAAACATACTGTCAGGCCAGTGAAGCATCCGGGTTTCCATGAAGGTGAGCGTTCTTTTTCCTAAACTCAGCTCCTCCCCATTTTTCACAGGCCTGTAATTCCACATCTGGTCAAAATGCCGGGCCAGATTTTTATGCCCCATCTTGGAACAAAAGAGTGGTTTCTCCTCTCCTATTTTGTGCATTACCCTTGCAAGGCCACCTGTGTGATCCATTTCTGTGTGATTACTGATAACATAGGCAATCTTTTTTGGATCAATGATTTGACTGATGCTTGATATCAATTCATCTGAAAACTCTTTTTTGACCGCATCTATCAGAGTGATCTTCTCATCCAATATGAGATAGGCGTTATATGTCGTGCCCTGATAGGTTGAGTATCCATGGAAATCTCTGATATTCCAGTCAACGGAACCTACCCAGTATATCCCGTCTGCAATTTCTATCGGTTTCATGTGTCTCTCCTGT
>JAFDJF010000149.1 GCA_019307645.1 Deltaproteobacteria bacterium | reverse complement strand
AAGATCAAGGCATGCGAAAAAAATAACCGCAGGCATATAGTTGATATTCCGAGGATTATTTTTTGAGCATAACGCAGATATTGGACAAAAAGACCATTTATGGATGGGCACTAGCTAATCCATCTTGCCGCTGATAAAGGCCTCGGCCAGTTCCACGTCCTGCTTGCTTCCGATGTAAAGGGGCACCCTCTGATGCAATTCAGCGGGTTCTATGTCAAGAATGGGGCCATGACCGTCACTGGCGTAACCGCCGGCCTCCTGGACCACAAAAGCGAGAGGATTGGCCTCTACCATCAACCTTAATTTCCCTGTCGGTTTTTTGGGGTCTTTGTTGTCTGCCGGATACATAAAGATACCGCCCTTCAAGAGGTTGCGGTGAAAATCGGCCACAAGGCTTCCAACATATCTTGAGCTGTAGGGCCTGCCTGTGTCCGAATCTTTGGTTTTAAAGTAGTCCACAAGTTTCCAGGTCCTGTCGTCCCAATAGGGGTAGTTGCCTTCGTTGACACTGTAAAGCTTCCCCTTTTCCGGGATTTGAATGTTTTCATGAGACAGGAGAAATTCACCTACGCTCGGAAACAGGGTAAAGCCATGGACGCCTGTCCCGCTTCCGGTTGTGTAGACCATTATGGTGCTGGAGCCATAAATAAAATACCCGCCGGCCACCAGTTCTCTTCCGGGCTGCAGCACGTCGTTTAACAGATAGTCTATTCTGGTTTCCTTGCTTTTCTTTTTGTAGATGCCGAATATGGTTCCGATGCTCACATTGACATCGATATTGGATGAGCCGTCCAGCGGATCAAAAACAATGATATAATCACCTTTTGGGTATCTTGCAGGGATATCGATCAGATCTGCATTTTCTTCCGAAGCCATGCAGCAGAGTTGACCGATATGCTGCATGCGTTCAATAACAACCTGATTGGAAAATTGGTCCAGCTTCTGTACCTGTTCGCCCTGGACATTGACCTTCCCGGTTGCGCCAAGGATATCTGCCAGACCTGCCTTGTTCACCTCTCTTGAAATGACCTTGGCCGCAACAACCAGTTCATTGAGCAGGATTGTGAATGCTCCGGTTGCCTCCGGGTTTTCCTGCTTCTGTCGCTCCAGAATATGTTGCGTGATGGTGATGCTCACGTCGCTTTTTCCCATATCCAATCCTCCTTAAAATATTTTATTGATTTATGGAAAGCCCTGAAGGGTTTACCCTAACGTTGCATAAATCTTTGAACTCAAATTTTATGCAACGTTAGGGTCAATGGCAAAAGCTTAAGGACTGTTTGTATAATTTAGCATCAGAAATTCTTTCCATGGGCGAAAATTTGAACAATCGAATATCCCATACATGAATTCCGAATGACGAAGGAAGGACTTTTTGTCAATCATATAAGATAAATATGGCGAAACAATTCCATCCTTCGTCACTCGTGATTCGCTATTCGATTGTTCAATTTTTCTTTACATGGAAGTAAAGTCTGATGGTGCAATTTAAAAAAAATCGTTAAGTTAGTGTCCGTCCGTAAATACGGATTTTAGTTCAAGATCATTCAAGATCAAGGCGTGCGAAAAAAATAACCGCAGGCATATAGTTGATATTCCGAGGATTATTTTTTTCGCATAACGCAGATATTGGGCAAAAAGACCATTTATGGATGGGCACAAGTTAATGGCATTGACATTAGGGTTTATATTCCAGCCTGTATATCTCAGCCACGGTCAGGAATATGGTAATGATCAACGGGCCGTAAATAATGCCCAGGATGCCAAAAAGCTTTATCCCTCCAATAATCCCGATAAATACAAGGAGCGAATTCATCTGCATCCCTTGACCGATTACCCGGGGTTTGACCAGGTATTCAATGATTGAACTATAGAAAATATTGTATATGAGAAAGCCGATACCTGTCCCCACTTCTCCATGGAGCATCAGGATAACACCAGCCGGAACAAAGACAATGGACGCTCCGATGACCGGGAGAAAGGCCATGAAGGCAATGACAGACCCCCAAAGGAAGGGGGAAGGCAATCCGAAAAAAAAGAAACCAAACCCGCCCAGTACTCCCTGAACCGCCCCGGCCAACCCGTTACCGATAATGATTGCCCTGCCCATCTCCTGAAACGTATCCACGACCTTTTCCATCTGTTCTTTGGGGACGGGCAGAAGCCGGCCAATGTAGTCCTTGAGGCGCATGCCATCCCGAAACAGATAGTAGATGGTCATCATCATAAGAAAGAAATGCACCAGGATGTTGAAGATATTCGAAGCCATAGCGCGGCCCTGATCGTACAAAAATAGGCCGACTTTCTTCCCCACGGTGGCGGTGAGCGTTTCAAGTGTTTCCGGTGTGAATTCAATGCCCACCATGTTTCCGATCTTTTTGATCCGTTGAATCCATATGGAGTCACTTTCCATGGCCTCCTGAATCTTTTGCAGGGAAACCGTGTCGCGGGTGGTGTTGTAGAATTCAAAGGCTTCGTTGGAGAGGGTAGTGACAAACCAGGTTACAGGAATGATCAGGACCAGAAAGATAAATAAGGTCATGAAAAGAGAAGCAGAAGTCTCGCGGTCTTTGAGTCGCCGTTTAACCCAGGAATAAATGGGATAGAACACACTTGCAATAAGAAGCGCCAGCACAATAGCGGAAATATAGGCCCAGAAAAGGCCCAATAGAAGAACGAGAGAGCAGAGCAGGAATACGATGAAAAACCTGGAGCCAAGCTGTTCTTTCATTATTCTGCACCCCTTAAATGACGGTCTCGTAAAAAGTCGGAAAACACCATTTCTCGTCATTTTCCGATTTATCGGAGAATCCAGTTATATCAAATGGTTCCATTTGGTCTGGACTCCGGTTTTCACCGGAGTCCAGACTTTTTCCGAAATCGTCTTAAATGACTGGTTGTACCTTTGAATAATTTGCTCAAAGGAACCCTTAGGGCTCGCGCTGAACAATTTGCTCAAGGGAACCCTCAATATAGTGAAGACCCTTTAACTAGTCAAAAAAAATATGGTTGCTTATACACCGGCCTCGCCGCCGGCGGGGCCAAAGACTTTGTCTTTCAGTCCTGCCAGGAGGTTATGGATGTCGTCCATGATCACATATCCGCACGGGACCAGCAGCAGTGTGATTCCTGTGGCAAAGAGCACGCCGAAGGCAAGGCTTATTGCCATGGGGATCAAGAACTGGGCCTGCATGCTACGTTCCAGAAGCATGGGTGTGAGTCCGGCGAAGGTTGTCAAAGATGTGAGGATGATGGCACGAAATCGTAAAGGTCCTGCCTGGCATACCGCATCAACGGGGCGAACACCCTGACTGCGGATCCGGTTGGTGGCGTGAATCAGAACCAGAGAGTCATTGACCACAACGCCGGCGGCGCCCAGGATTCCGAACACACTCAACATGCAGAGGTTATGCCCCATGATGATATGCCCGAACATGGCGCCTACGATGCCGAAAGGGATTGCAGACAGGACGACGAGGGGCTGGGTAAACGATCTGAAGGGAATGGCCAGAAGGGCATAGATGCCCAGGATAGCGATGGCAAAACCTTTGCCTACATCTTGAAAGGTCTCTTTCTGCTCTTTTCCTTCTCCTTCAATGACATATCGAAGTCCCGGATATCGGTTTTTCAACTGCTGCAAAAATCCGGACTCCAATTCCGTGCGCACGTCATTGGCGTTTGAAACGGTTTCATCAACGTCGGCGAAGACTTTGATGACCCTTCGGCGCTGGGCGCGTTCAATGGTGGCATAGCCTTGTTCCATCCTTACCTGGGCGACCTGATTGAACGGCGCCTCAGACCCGTCAGAAGCTCGAATGCGCATATCTTCGACATAGCTCAGGGACTGACGCTCGGCTTCCGGGTAGCGAACCAGGACCTTGACCTCATCCTGATCCCGTTGCAAACGCAGGGCCTCGGCTCCGTAAAATGCATGCCGCACCTGCTGTGCCAGGTCGCTCAATGTCAGGCCCAGACTCCGTGCTGCGGGTTTGAGCTTGAGTTGCATCTCCTTTTTACCGGGGAGAAAACTGTCTTGTATGTCAAATACGCCCGGATAATTTGCCAGCTCTCCCTTGAGATCTTCCGCAGCGGCAACAAGCTGGTCGTGATTATCCAGAGACAGGTGAATTTCAACAGGACTGCCCATGCTGAACAAATCACTGGAAAAGGTAATTGACTCGGCATCCGGGATAGATCCTGCTTTTTCACGCCACAGAACGGCCAGACGGTCAGACCTGGCATCCCGGTTTTCGCCCTCCAGGAGCTGTATGAAGACTTGGGCCAGGTGCCCGCCAATTTGTGCAGATCCGGAACCGGGCCCATGGCGGCCAATGTGCAATCCGATAAGGGAGACGCTGTGTTCGAAAAGGGATGGCGCATTTTCAGGTCTTTTTTTGTCCATCTCTGTCAAGAATTCTTTGGCCGTTTGTTCCAGATGTGTGACCACCTCACCCGTGCGGGTTACCGGTGTGCCCGAAGGCATGGTCAGGGTGCAGGTCAACACATCGCTTTCCACTTTTGGGAAAAACGTGAATTTAAGCCATCCCCCCTGCCATATTCCGAGGGTCAACATCAGAATGGCGATGCCCAGGGCAACCGATGCATAACGCCACCTGATGCAGAAATTCAGCAACCGGGTGTAAGGACCGTTGATGAACCGTATCAACCACCGGGCCACCGGTGTCCCTTTTTTCGGGTTTTCTATGCTCCCGGCTTGTTTTTGTCTGCCGCCGGACAGATGCGCCGGCAAGATCATCAGCGCCTCAACCAGGGAGCCCATCAATACAACAATAACAACGACCGGCAGGGCGCGAATGATTTTTCCCATATTGCCGCCCCCCAAGAGCAGCGGCCAAAATGCTACTACTGTGGTCAGAACAGCAAAGATCACCGGTCTTCCCACCTCCAAAGCCCCTTCCACCGCAGCGTTTAGATGTTCCAACCCATCCTCTTGTTTGCGAAATATGTTCTCGCCAATGATGATGGCGTCATCCACAACAATACCGAGCACCATAATAAAGGCAAACAAAGAGATCATGTTGATGGACACATCAAATCTGGGCAAAATAATCAGCCCGACTGCAAAGGATATGGGTATCCCGAGGGTGACCCAGAAAGCGAGCCGGAGATTCAGGAAAAGGCCCAGAATAATGCTGACCAGAATAAGGCCCAGGGTCATGTTTTTAAGCAGGAGTTGTATGCGGCTCCGCAGGATTTCTGATCTGTCGCCATAATATCCGATGTCCATTCCCTCGGGCAGACTGGAGCGAATATCTTTGATGTAGGTTTTGACGGTATCGGACACATCAAGTGCGTTTTGGTCGGCCACCCTGTAAACCTGGATGATGATGGCGGGTTTTCCCTGAAACCGGGCAGAGATATCGATGTCCCTGAACCCGTCTTTTAATGTGGCAATTTGCCCCAGTATGACTTTACTTCCATCCGGCCGGGTGATCACGGCCACGTCCCGGTAGTCTGCGGCATAGTAGCGCCTGCCCTTGGTCCGGATCAGGATCTCACCGGATTTTGTCTTGACGTTGCCCGCAGGCAGATCGAGGCTTGCCCGTCTCACAATATCCGCCACTTTACCCAGAGTAAGCCCATAGCGGCGGAGTGTCTTTTCTGAAATTTCAATGTGAATTTCGGCCTCGCGCACGCCGGCAAGCTCGGCCAGGGTGATGCCGGGTAGATTGGTGATCTCGTCTTTGAGATTTTCAGCCAATTCCTTGATGGTCGCCTCGGGCGCATCACCATACACGGCCAGGTCGATGACTTCGTGTCGCCGGGTGAGTTCCCGAACCACGGGTTTTTCCGCCTCATTCGGGAAGGTGGTAATGCGGTCCACTTCGGCCTTTACTTCGTCCAGGAGGGTCTGCAGGTTCCAGCCCTTCATCACCTCTATGACGACGGAGCCGTATCCTTCCCTGGCAGTGGAATCGATTCGTTTGATGCCGGCCAGTCCTGCCACATTTTCCTCAATCTTTCGGATGATGCCCTCTTCCACCTCGGCGGGCGAAGCGCCGATATATTCGGTGGTGATGGTGATACGGTCCATGGAAAATTCCGGGAAGACCTCCAATTTCATGGTCATCACCGTAATGGTACCGGCCACCAGTATAAAGATCATCAGCAGATTGGCTGCCACGTGATTTTCGGCAAACCATGCAACAAAGCCCCTCACGACCTGTCTCCTTCATTTAATGAAGCGTCCCGAACAACCATACCGTCGGTGACCACCCTTAGTAATGTGACGACAACCGATTCCCCGCCTTCCAGCCCGGAGTTAATAATAATGTTATCTCCCTGAAAACGGGCCACTTCCACTTTTCTGAAATGCAGCCGGTTGTTTTTGTCAACGACCCATACCATGTTACCCTGGCGTAAGGCCGACCGGGGTATTAAAGCGGCATGGGGCAGGGTGCGTCCCTCAATACGCACGGTGACAAAGAGACCCAGGGCAAGGGGTGGTTTTTTGGCATAGGGTTTGTTTACACGAACCACCACATTAATCATTCGGGTACGCGCGTCGAGCTTTCCTTCGGCACGAACAACTTCTCCCCGCCACGACAGCGTCTGCCCGGCGATTCTCGCCATGACCGTTGCCGAAGACACCGGGCTATTGTCGGACGTAAAGCCCGGCACGTGAAACCAGGCCAGATCCTCTTCTTCAAGGGGAAGCACAATTTCTGCAGCATCTGTGGAATAGAGTGTGGCAAGGCTCTGTCCGGGTGAAACATATTGGCCGATATCCACATTTTCATGGCTAACTCTTCCGTTGAACGGGGCCTTGAGTTCGGTCCTTTCCAGACTCAAAAGAGCCTTGTTTAGATCTGCATTGTCGGCCTCCAGTTTGGCCTTTGCAGCGGACAGTTGGGGCTCTTTAGCCACCAATGGTGGCGGGGGGGCGCTCTGATTTGTACCGTCGGCGTAATGCGTACGCCATTCTTCTTTAGCTGCTTCGGTCTGCTGCTCGGCCAATTGAAGCAGACTTTCAGAGCTTTTCACTTTGGCCTTGGCCAAGGTCACAGCCAGTTCGTAATCAATGGGCTCTATGCGCAATAAGGTATCGTCTTTTTTGAATGCGCCGCCATTCACGAGAAAAGGGGCGACATATTGAATTTTACCACCAACCTGAGGCACCAGAGAGATTTCATTTAAAGGCCTGACCGTGCCCTCCCCTGAGATACTGATAGATTGTTTCCCTGCTTTAACCGTTACGGTTTTGACCATGGGGGCTAAAACCTCCGGCCTGGTTTTTTTGATAGTGTTTTTGTGGGTTTTGAGAATCCGAAAACCGGAAAAGCCAAGGAACAAAAAAACGATTATTACCAGAATATATATCAATCTTTTCTTTTTATGACTCATGGTGTGTAACTCGCTGTATTCATGTCAGTCCATCCAGTAGCCAAGGCACGGTGCAGACTGACTCGGTTAGTCAGTAAGACCAGATCAACAGTGACCAGGTCCTGTTCGGCTTGAAACCGGGTCTGCTGGGAATCCAGCACTGTCAGGTAATCGGTCAGTCCCCGCACATAACGTGCTTCAGCTATATTTTGCACTGCCCGCGCTTGTGCTAGAAAATTCAATACACTGTCCCGTCGTTCCAGCTGTTCCTGTCGGGTCAAAAGTGCTCTTTCCACTTCGGAAAAGGCAGTCAATACTATTTTGGCATATTCGGCCAGGCCCTGCTGATACCTTGCCTCCGCAGCCTTTTGGCCTGCCTTCAGTTTGCCTGCATCAAACAACGGTTGCGTGACCCCGGCAGCCAGACTCCATAACTCGCTTTCACGGTTGAGAAGCCGGTTCAAGTCTGCACTGGTGTACCCGAAGCTGCCCGTCAGGGTAATCCTTGGGAATCGGCTGGCCTTGGCCACACCAATCCCGGCATTCAGGGATTTCAGGCCGGCCTCTGCCGCTTTGATATCCGGTCGGGTCAATAGCAGTTCGGACGTCAGTCCGGGCGGGACAGGATCCAGATGTTTAAAATAATCTTCCGGTTGGGTTCGCGGGGGCCGGGTTTTGGGATAGGTCCCCATCAGTACGGCCATATTCTGTTGTGTGATACCCAGTTCCTGACGCAGGGGGGGCAGGGCGGTTTCAGCCTGTGCCAGGATTCTGCCGGCCTGCTTCAGGTCCAGGATTGAAGAAAGCCCTCTTTCATATCGACTTTTGATCAGAGCAAGGTTTCGTTGAAAATTTTCAATGGTGTCTTCTGTAATCTGTATGCGTCGTTCATAAGATTCCATCTGCAGATAAAGCGCAACCGCTTCTGCTACAACAGAGTGTACGATGGTCAGATGATTTTCTTCCGCCTGCAGGAGGTCTGCCCTGGCCGCTTCCTCGGCCCGTGCCAGTCGGCCCCACAGGTCCAGTTCAAACGAGGCGGGCAACGAGAGCGTATGGGTCTCGCTTCTTACCGTAAAACTATCGCCCGGGATGATACCAATGATTGGTCTTTTTTGCTTTTTAGCCTCGGCATTGAAGCCCAGGCTTGGAAACCGGTCGGCCCTGGTCCCGACCAATTGGGATTGCACTTCAAGAACTCTTGCAGCGGCTTTTCTTATATCCAGGTTGTATTTTATAACATCATCAGCCAGCTGGGTTATCTCGGTATTGTTGAAAACATGCCACCAAGCGCCTTCCGTTTGTGACGGTTTTTCACCGGAGTCGGCATATTGGTATGTTTCCGGCTCATGGATCCCAAGTTGGGGCGTTTGAAAATCCGGCCCCATCTTTATGCATCCCATTGGCACCAAAAATATGGCTAACACAGTTATTATTTGACAATGTGCGAGTCTCACAGTAGATGTCCCTCTTCGCATGCGCTCAGACCTTTTAGGGAAAAGTTTACAATATGCTCCACAAGCATTGTCTTGAAATCCTGGTCGTATTCCTGGCCTGTAATATTGGTTACGGCTGCTCGGGCCAGATTGAAGTAAGTTACCATGGCAAAGATACTGAGGATGTTGAAGTTCAGACGTTCTTCCCCCATTTCGGGGGGCATAACGGGCCGTAAATGTTCTGCGATTACACTAAACAACGGCCGTAGAGCCTCTTCAGCCACCAACTCAAATGCCTCTGTGGGTTCGGCCAGTTCTCTAATTATGAGCAGGGAGTGTCGCGTGCGTTCATCATCTGCCAGGGGCCCCTTAAGGAAGGCCTGGGACAGGGCTTTGACGACTTCTGTTCGTGACGGGGACTCATGTTTTTCAAGCTCCTTTATGACACTTTCTCGCACACGTCGGGCCCGGGGCAGCCACCTGAATTGGAACACCGCAAGATAGAGGTTCCATTTATTTCCAAAGTGGTAATTCACTGCAGCCAGGTTGCAGTTGGCGGCCTCAGTAATTTCCCGGACGGTGACACCGTGAAAGCCCTTTTGGGCGAACAGGGCCTCCGCTTCGTTC
>JAFDJF010000729.1 GCA_019307645.1 Deltaproteobacteria bacterium | reverse complement strand
AAATCTGACTCCAAAAATCGCCGCAGGAAGATAACAAAGGCGCCATCTACAGGAGGTATTCAAGTACCCATGGATCTCCCCGACATTATCTATGAAAAATCGGGTCGCCTGGCCCATGGGATCGGTTCGGGCAATTAAAAGGGCGGTTTACAACGGTTTCAAATCTGATCTGAGGGGACACCTGGATTATATGTCGTCGCAACTGGCGCTGCTGACCCAGACAAACGAACACCGTGAAGCAGTAAGGAAATTTGTTGAAAAGGACGGATGATAAACAAAGTCGAAAAGTCTCAGGGCTTGCACAAAAATAACTTCACATTTTTGCGCGAGCCCTAAGAGTTCAACCCTAACACCTGCACATTTATCTCATCCCCTTCATTCAAACGTTCCACGCCTTCAGGGACCTGTATGAGTGCGTCAGCCGCTGCCTGGGACTGGAGACGGCTCTTCGTTTTAAGCGGATGTGCCAGCCACTGGCCCTCATTTTCCTCCAATTTTGCCTGAAAAAACTGCGTCCAGGTAATATCTCCCCCCACCGGAGCTGACAGTCGGGCCAGCCTGAGCCCGAAAGGCGCCGGTTTCCTGCCCGCCATATGAAGAAGGCCGGGAAGCGCAATCTGAAAAAACGCCATTTCGTTTGAAGGCGGACCGCCTGGAAGACAAAAGACGACCTTTTCACCCAACATAATAAGTGCCACAGCCTTACCAGGCCCCAGCCGGACACGATGGAAAACCACCACACCGCCCATTTCCGTTAAAATTCTTGTTGTTAGATCCCGCTCGCTCTTCCATGCCCCGCCACTGGTAAGAAGAACATCTGTTTTTTCCAGCATACCTTCCATGGCGTTTCGGATCTTATCCTCCTGGTCAGGGACCACCTCTGCTTCAGCCTCCATCCGAAAGTGCCCCAGCCAGGATAAAAGCGTCACCAGATTGCTGGCATAGAGTTGCCCCGACCTGAGCGGCCTGCCCGGAGCCACCACTTCATCGCCGGTTGAGATGACGCCCACCCGGGGTCTGGGATAAACCCTGACAGTGTGAACCCCCCCGGCAGCCAGCAACCCTGTCATGGCAGGGGCCAGAATGTCCCCCTGGGCAGCAATGGGACTGCCCTTTGTCACATCGCTTCCGCGAATAAGTATATTTTTCTCAGGCAGAGCCCCCCGGTAGAAGAGCACCTGGGCGTTTTCCTCTCGGGTGTACTCAACCGCAACCACCGCGTCCGCGCCACGTGGTATGCTCGCACCGGTCATCACCTTCACCACCAGACCCGATTTTACGATTAAGTCGCTTTCATCGCCGGCGCCTGTCATACCTGCAATCTCGAGCCGGACAGGATGGTCTTTTGAGGCGCCTGTCACATCCCTCGAGATCACGGCATAGCCGTCTTTCAGCGAAGCCGTTGTCGACGGGCAGTCAACAACCGCACAGCAGTCCTCTGCCGTGACAAACCCGCATGCCTTATCTACGGGAATGTCAACCGCTTCCAGAGGAGACAGACGTTCAAGGGTTAACGAAAGCGCTTCTTTAAAGCCGATGTCATATTTTTCAGGCATTGATATCTCACTGGTTTCTGGTTGCTGGTCACTCGTCACTGGCCACCGAATACTGATCACTGCTTTTCGACGGTTATCCGCACGAACCCGTTCCCGTCCATTGTCATCTATTTATCTACCTGGACCCCGGTTTGACTTATGATACCGACGAGAGTATCAATAGGGTACCCCTTCGGCTCGACAACTTCGACCGGCCCCCAATTAACGTCACTCACTTAACAAAGTCAACGGACCGCTATTTTACCACATTACGCAAGAAAAGGAACCACTAATGGGCTCAGGTTATCTTTACGGTCAGACAAAACCAAGGAGGGAACGACCCCAATGAAAAGTTATAGAAAGGAACTATGGTTCAATATCCCCGGAAGACGGGCGTTCATCAACATTACACCGGATGTTGAACAGTGCCTGCGCGAAAGCGGAATCAGAGAGGGCCTCATACTTGTCAACGCCATGCACATTACCGCCTCTGTGTTTATAAATGACGATGAACACGGTCTTCATCAGGACTATGAGGATTGGCTTGAAAAACTGGCACCGCACGAACCGGTTGGTCATTATCGGCACAACCGGACAGGAGAGGATAATGGGGATGCCCATCTGAAACGACAGGTCATGGGACGTGAGGTC
>JAFDJF010000148.1 GCA_019307645.1 Deltaproteobacteria bacterium | reverse complement strand
GGGTGATGCGGACTCCTAAAAAAACACCGCCGCCGCCTAAACCGACCCGAATTTATTGAGATGTTACGACGGAGTTCGGTAACCAATTGAAATAACTGGAGTCCCGGGTTGCTTTAAGAAAGTAACCCGGGAGGTCCGGGGAGAGATCTGTAACAAGAGATCCGGCCTTTAAAGACTTGATCAAAGGAGACAGGAAGATGATTGAAGTAACGCGTTTGGACAACTCAACCATGGTGGTCAATGAGGAGAAGATTCAATCTTTACAGTCTACTCCTGATACTGTTATCACCTTCACAAACAACATGAAAATGCTGGTCAGGGAACCTGTAGACGAGATTTCCAGGAAAATTCTCATGTATCATCGTTCAATCCATGCCGTTAATTCCGATACCGTTTGTGAGTATAATTAGCACCGCAGAGCAAGTTTGCGAACCCCGTACGTGGCGCTTTGGTTTATTGAATAAGGTGTAAGGTTTAAAGAAAAACACCTCTTCAATTGAATCAAGACCCTGTACCGTGAGCCATTCTTTAAAATTCGTCCGTCTCAATTCTATTCCCAACCCCACACAAAACTGCGTCAAATCCTTGACAAATCTAATCCCAGATTGACGAAAATTTCGGGATAAATCGGGAGAATTCACCACCTCACCCCATCTGAAATCCGAACAACCGGACAAAAAACCTGAAAATGGCCGTAATAGACTGAAATTAAAGAAGAAGCATGGATTTACGGCCATCTGATACAACGAAAAACCAGGGCTATCGTCTTTGGCACAATACTTGCTGATCTTAGAATTGCATTGATCGAAGGAAGACACCGGTCAGCCTGATTTACAATCAGACAGGAATCAAGTGAGGAGCTTGTAGATGGATATCGCAACGCTTATAGGAATTATTGTTGCAGGAACCCTGGTGGTCAGCGCCATTCTAATGGGTGGTTCTGGTGCATGGTTTATCAACCCGCCGTCAATGATGATTGTCATTGGAGGGACGATGGGCGCCACTCTTCTTAACTACCCCTTATCCGAGGTGCTGGGTGTATTTAGGGTGGTAAAGAATGTGTTGGTGCAACGCTCCCCGGCGACCGGCGATCTCGTCCAGCTGATGGTTGATTTTGCAAAAAAAGCAAGACGTGAGGGTATCCTCTCATTTGAGCCGGCAATAAAAGATATTGGAGATCCCTTTCTGGCCAATGGCCTGCAATTGGCAATTGACGGGATGGAATCAAATTCAATCGGTGAAATCATGCGGACAGAAATCCAGTTTTTGGAAGAACGTCACAAATTGGGCGCCGAGATTTTTGCCACCATGGGCACCTTCGCTCCAGCGGTCGGGATGCTGGGTACCATTATTGGCCTTGTGCAGATGCTGATGCAGATGAAAGATCCCAGTCAGATCGGAGCGCCCATGGCATTGGCTTTGCTGACAACCTTTTACGGCACTCTTTTGGCCAACCTCCTCTTTTTACCTATTTCAGGAAAACTCAAAACCAGGAGCAAGCAGGAGATGCAGGAAAAACAGATGGTCGTGGAGGGGATTGTAGCCATCCAGTCCGGAGACAACCACCGCATTGTAGAACAAAAACTCAAGGCTTTTCTATCTCCCAGAATACGTGAGGCAGAAAAGAGCAGCGCCCAAGAGGTTAAATGAAATATCAAACAAGGGGCCTGAGGGCAAAGAAACGTTTAATGGAAGAAAGTGGGGGTTGGGAAGTAGTATATACAGGCTTTGTCCTCATTCTCCTTTGTTTTTTCATCATGCTGTGCTCTTTTTCAACCATGGAGGAGGCCAAAGTAACAAGGTTTGTAAGGTCTTTTGTAAATACACTCTGCATACTGCCGGGAGGAGTAAAGGTTGAGCCTTCAGACGTTGCCATACCCCCTTCCGTGGACATGGTCAGCATTGAAAGCGAACTGGGAAAGATCCTTCAAAATCTGAAAATATATACACGGGAACTTGGGCTTGAAGAAAACGTTTCTTTTTCGTCTACAGAAAAAGGCCTGGTGATGAGATTATCAGATAATATTCTGTTTGGTCTGGGGAAGGCGGAGATATCCTCGGAAGGGGTTCCATTTCTCAAGAAGATCTCCTCTCTTTTCGCAAAGACTAGCCACGCAATCCGTATTGAAGGGCATACCGATAACCTCCCGATTTATACAAAGACGTTTCCTTCAAATTGGGAGTTGTCCACGTCTCGAGCTGTAAATGTTCTCAGATTCTTTCTGAAGGAAGGCGGGCATTCTTTGGAGAGATTATCAGCAGTGGGTTTTGGTGAATTCCAGACCATTTCACCAAATGACACCCCTGAGCATCGAGCAAAGAACCGCAGGGTGGAAATTGTGCTGACCAAAGACAAAAACAATGATGTTTCTGACGGGGAAAAGCCGTGATCGGAAGGATAAAAACATTCAATGTAGATGACTTAGATGGGAACCCCACAGGCTGGCTGTGTACCTTCAATGATTTGATTACGCTCCTCATGGTCTTTTTTGTGCTCATGTTCTCGCTGAGCACAATGAATGTCCAGGAAATTCAGAGCGCTCGGTTATCTCTTCAAAGCGGCCTGGGCATATTCGAAGCAGGCGATAAAACATCAGTTGGTATTGTAGCCCCGCTCACAACTTACGACATTGGGACAGCGACCTTTACCAAACAACTCGAAGAATCAATAGAAACTCTGGATTCCGAGACAGGAATCGGGATTACATACTCGGATATGGGGATAATAATTGCTCTCGATGATTCTGTTTTGTTCAGTTCAGGGTCAGCGGATATCAACCCTGACGGATTCCATGTTCTAGACAAAATCGCAACTACTATATTAAACCGGGTATCAAATGCCATCCGTATAGAAGGGCATACTGACACAGACTCGATCCAGACAGAAAAATACCCTTCCAACTGGGAACTGTCAACAGTGCGTTCAGTGAATGTCTTAAAATACCTGATAGAGTCCGGGAAAGTATTACCCAGAAGATTGTCGGCTGTTGGTTATGGAGAAGCAAAACCACTATTTCCCAATGACACAGCAGATCACAAGAGAAGAAATCGCAGGGTAGAGATTGTCATAACTTCGGATGAGAGCAATCAGAGTGAATAAAAAGCTGTTACCAATAATCATCAGTATTTTTGTTTTGTTCATGGCCCTAATGGGGACAGGCTTTTTCATATTCTGGAAAAAAGTATCTCCTCCTGATCCTCAGGTCAAACTGGAAGACGAGAAGGGCGAAGAAAACGAGGAAGATGTAGTAAGACCGGTACTCTCTTTGGATACATTTGTTGTAAATCTTTGCGACCGGGGTGTCACGCGGTATTTGAGGGCCGGCATTGTTCTGGAACTGACAAGCGATGAGGCAGTCACCGAAGTGGAGGAGCGACTTTCTCAGGTTAGAGATGCCATTCTGATGATAATACCTGCGAAGACATCAAGGGGTGTTCAAACAGTTGAAGGTAAACGAGCCCTGTGTGATGAAATAATGTCGGACCTGAACTATGTCCTGAAAAACGGAAGTATAACCAACGTATTTTTCACTGAATTTGTTATACAGTAAGGATAACTTTTATGGCAGAACAAATACTGTCTCAGGAAGAAATAGATTCTCTCCTTGGTGCAATGGATAAGGGAGAGATTGATCTTGATATTGAAAAAGAGGGCCAGCCTGAAATTGAGTCTTATGACATAACATCTCAGAGCATAAAACTTCGTGATCAGTTCCAGGCGCTTGAGGAAATATACGACAAATTCGCAACGCTACTGCGTGGTTCTCTGACATCCACTTTGCAGAGAAATATCGGGGTAGAGTTTGTCTCGACTGAAATGGTGAAATTTGAAGAGTTCATGACGGCGTTTTCCTACCCCACCAATTTTACAGTATTCAACATGGATCCTCTTATTGGATCAGGCCTGTTCGCAATAAAACCCGATCTTGTGTTTCCTCTTATTGACTGCATGTTCGGTGGAGATGGAAAACCTCTGGAAAACGTCAGAGAAGAATTCACCACAATCGAAATTCGGATGATGAGGCGATTCGCAATTGAGGTTTTAAATTCTTTCGAAAAGGCCTGGGAGTTTATTTATCCCATGGATCTGTCATTCAGAAAAATTGAGACAAAGCCTGATTTCGTTCATCTGGTTGCTCCGGGAGATTTAGTGATAATTGTTGAATTTTCATTGCATGGACAGGAATTTTCCGGAAACATTCAGCTGTGTATATCTTATCTTATGCTGGAACCCATCAAGGACAAACTTTCTTCCCACTATTTGAGAGAGAAAGACAGAGAAAGCACCTGGGCTTCAGAAATTAAGGACCTGTTGAATCAGGCAGAAATAACTGTCAGTGGCGAACTTGGAAAATCGGTCCAAAGCATTCAGGAGATACTAAGCCTCCAGAAAGACGACATTATCAAACTTAATACAGGACCACAGGATCCTGTTATAATTAAAATCGAAGATGTGTCGAAGTATCACGGTTTTCCCGGTGCTTATAAGGGGAACAGTTCTGTTCAAATAACAAAACATTTACTCCCGGATGGAGGTTCTGAAAATCATGGTTGAAGTTGACGAAAACGAAGAAAGTTTGAGTGTGAATGACCCTGAAGAAACAGAAGGAGAGTTTGTCGCTGATGCCGGCAGGAGAGATCCGGAAAGCGGGGTTGGCGAAGAACAGACAGGTCCCTATGGGTTTTCAGATCTGAATGATAAGTCCATATCACAGTCAGCCAGTAATATAGATTTCCTTCTTGATATTCCTCTGGAAATAACAGTTGAACTGGGTCGAACGAAGATGTTGATTAATGAACTGTTGAAGCTGGGGCAGGGCGCTGTCATTGAGCTTTCAAAATTTGCCGGAGAAACAATGGATGTACTTGCCAATCAGAGACTGATTGCAAAAGGAGAGGTTGTGGTCATTAACGACAAATACGGAATCCGCCTTACGGAAATTATAAGTCCAATAGAAAGGATTGTGAGGTTGAAATGAATTATTCCCCGGATCTAATCTCCACTGCTCTGAAAATGCTCGTATCCCTGGGTATAGTATTGGGTGGGTTGTTTGTGACATTTTATTTCATGAAGCGTCTATTGAATAAAAAAATGGCAGGATCCGAGGATAAGTTAATCCGGGTTCTGGCGAATACCTACATAGGCGTGAAAAAAAATATTTCTCTGGTGGAAGTTCCCGGCGCATTACTGGTAATTGGAATTACTAATGATAACATTTCCCTGCTCAGCAAAATAGAGGATGAAGAAATTCTTAATGGGCTCAGGTTTTCTAATGGAGAGCGGGGACAGGTCTCTTTTTCTGACCATTTGCATAAATTGTCTGAAAAATTAAAAATTCACAAGCGTGCAAAATGACAAAAGTATCTGTTGATTTGGATAAATTATGAAAAATAGAATAATCTTCTTTCTTGTCATTATGGCATTTCTGGCCGTAGCCGTTTGCCTGGCTCCGCATATTTGCTGGAGCCAGGCACCTGCCGTCTCGACACCTTACATAAGCATAGATTTGGACAAAGGACAAAATCCCGGCGACGTAGCGGTGGTTCTACAGATTTTCTTTTTATTGACCGTACTGTCGCTGGCACCGGCAATCCTTATCATGCTGACGTCATTTACGCGGATAGCCATTGTACTTTCAGTCCTTCGACAGGCGATAGGAACCCATCAAATGCCTCCGAACCAGATAATTTTGGGACTGGCACTGTTCCTAACGTTTTTTATTATGTCGCCTGTTTGGGAAAAGGTGAATGAGCAGGCGCTTCAACCGTTTCTGCAGAAAGAGATAACTCAACAGGAGGCCCTGGAAAAAGCTGAAATGCCCATAAGACAATTTATGTTCGGCCAGACAAGGGAAAAAGATCTGGCCCTTTTTCTTGATATCTCAAAAACAAAAAGGCCTAAGAACATTGATGATGTCCCCACTTCCGTGCTTATCCCATCATTCATAATCAGTGAGCTTAAAACCGCTTTTCAAATCGGCTTTTTAATTTATGTACCGTTTCTGGTTGTAGACATGGTGGTTGCAAGCGTTCTTCTCTCGATGGGAATGATGATGCTGCCACCGATTATGATTTCTCTGCCATTTAAATTGATGCTTTTTGTTGTTGCAGATGGCTGGTATCTTGTCGTTGGTTCACTGGTAAAAAGTTTTTCATGAGATCAAATAAATGTCTGAATTCTGTTGTTTGAATCAAAAAACATACCAAGAAGGATAACGATGTCCGCAGAATTTATAACCGGTTTTTTTGCGCAGGCGATACGTTTGGCGCTTTTGCTGGCTGCGCCGATGTTACTCACAGGCCTGGTCGTGGGACTGCTTGTGAGTATCTTTCAGACCGCAACGCAGATTAATGAAATGACTATGACGTTCGTCCCGAAGATGTTGGCGGTTGGTGTGGCCATGCTTTTTTTCATGCCGTGGATGCTTGAGCTCCTGATCGATTTTACACAAAATCTGTTTCTAAATATACCCATGTAC
>JAFDJF010000147.1 GCA_019307645.1 Deltaproteobacteria bacterium | reverse complement strand
CGTTTATTGTCACTGATACGTCCTGGTGGGGGATAAGATGGGTCATGGTCAGATCGTCCGGCACGGTAAAGGTTGCGGTCCAGAATTGGTATCCCATATAGTCTATTCTGATTTTATATGCGCCATCAGCCACATTGAATCCGGCTTCTCCATCTCCGCTGGTGACCCCCTGCACACCCAGATAAGTCCCCTCATGGTTAAACAGATAGGCGTTCACACCTTCAAGAGGCATACCCTGATCTTCTAATACCGTCAACATAAACGCCCCGCCGCCGGTGGATATATTGATCGGATTGTTCACATGGGGGATCAATGTGGAGGTGCCACTAAAATACCGGCTTCCCATATAGTCTGCCCGAAAGTTGTACTCCCCCTCCGGAAGCCTGAAGTAGACCTCCCCCTGATTGTCTGTAATATCCCTGAGATTCAAGTATGCATTGGATTCATTAAAAACATAAACATTGACGCCTTCAAGAGGCTGGCCCATGTTGGTCACCATCAACTCCGCCACTCCTTCATTTATGGTAATGATCTCGTCATTCCAGTTGAAGTCGTTGGACCAATACTGCTGTGTCAGATAATCGGCCCTCACCCTGAATTCTTTTTCCGGCAGATTAAAGACCACTTGGCCCTGATCGTTCGTCTCCTGAAATTGATTGATATAGGCCCCGGACGGGGAAAAGAGATAGACTTTCAGCGTTTCTCTGGGCTCCAGGTCTACAGTATCATCCCCTTCAACGGTCACCGTCACATCCTGATGAGGGATGGTCAGGACAAATGAAATATCATTTTGGACTCGGATTGGGTCAGTCCAGAACCGGCAGCCTAAATAATCAGCCCTCACCTTGTACTCACCGCCCGAAACCACATAGGAGACTTCACCGTTTATGTCACTTGTATGACAGACCCCCAGGTAGGCACCGGAAGCTGAAAAAAGATACATTTTAATGTTAGCCAGGGGCTCGGAAACATCCTTTTCCAGAGCAACCGTGAGAACGCCTCCTTCCGTATTGATCGGCACATCGGTGGTCCCCCCGGATCCAATTAACAGTGGATCACTCCAGTACTGGCTTGACATATAATCTGCCCGGAACCGAAAGGTCTTTCCCACGGTGAGATCAAAATAGACCTTGCCGTCCATGTCCGTCTCGGCAAAAAGCACGAGATAGGCCCCGTTTTCGTTGAACAGATAAACCTTCACGCCCTCCTTTACCTCACCTGCCACGTCAACGGTCACCGCAACGACCTCTTCCTCAATGACCACGTCCGCCCGGTAAGCGCCGGGAATGGTAAGTACGGGCGACCAGAACTGATGGGAAAGGTAATCTGCCCGGAACCGATAGACCCCGGCAGAAAAATCCTCGATCGCAAAGGCGGCCACGCCCTGCACATCCGTCTTCGCATGAATTCCCGCATAGGACCCTGCCTCATTAAAGGCATAGACATTGATGCCTGAAAGTGTTCTCCCCTCGCTGGTCGTAACGTTTACCTCTACGGCCTGCGGGGCATCATAGGCAAACAGGGCAAGTCGCTCACCTTTGAGATAGACAAATTCCCGGAGGATATTCCCCTCGCCGTCTATTTCAGAAATCAGGTTCCCATCCCGGTCATATATGAAAAGGGTGGTCTGTCCGTCGGACACCTTTTTTACCCTCTGTCCATTACCGTTATACACATAATTATCTAATACAGCTCCGTTTTCAGAGACCCGGACTAGCCGGTTGTTCTGGTTATAGATAAGGGTCTTATTGCCCATGGAAGTGGTATTGCCATTTGCGTCGTAGGAAAAAACAACCGGGTCTTGGCCGGTAGTCTCCTGGATTCTATTGGTATTCTGGATATAGGTGTAGGTTTCTGTCTGGCCGTTCAGGGTCTTTGTCTGACGGTTTCCCACATTATCATAGGTATAATCGATTGCGCCGTATATGCCTGCAGCGCTGGTGAGTCGATAAAGCGCATCATACCCAAAGGCCTGGCTCCTGGAAGCATCGAAATTGTCTGCAATCCCTGAGATATTGCCCACCGGATCAAGACTGTAATCGAGGTTTTGTATGCTTCCGACGGTCACGCTGGACACTTGATAGCGCTGGTCATAGGTCTTGGTGGAAGGTGTGCCGTTTCCATAGGTAAAACCGGTTACCGGACCCAACGGCAGGTAACTGATGTTATCAGCCAAAATCCGGGGATGGCTTTCTTTAGTGGTCGTCACCCGGGATACCCTGCCGGCACTGTCCAGATCATAGGTCACGGTCCTGCCATCGGGATAGGTGATGCCGGTCAGTATCCCTGCCAGGTCGTAGGCGTAACGGGTGGTGTAAATCCTGCCCTCAACGGTCTTTGTCTCTGTCACCATATTGCCCAAGCTGTCATAGGCATAGGCACATAATCCACTTGGATCTGCCATGGTGGTAAGCCTGCCCTTGCCGTTTTCTCCCTCGTCATAAGTGTAGGTGATGTCCTGGGAAGAATCAGGATAAAGGATGGCGGTCAACCGGTTCAGGGCATCATAGGTATAGGTGACGGTGGCGCCGCCGGCATCGGTCTTTGAAACTAAATTGCCAGCCGGATCATACTGGTGAAAGGTCATGCCTGTGTCAGGGGAATTGACTGTCATTACCCTTCCAAGGTCATCATAGGCATACTCCGTGGCATTTGTCTCTGCATCCGTTACCTTGACCAGGTTGTCGTGGCTGTCATAGGCATAGCCCGTAATGATATTGCCCGGCCGGCTGACGGATATAAGCCTGTCCAGCGCGTCATAGTCGTAGGCGGTCGGGTTGTTGTTTTCATCCGTGAGAGTAACCAGATTGCCGTTAAGGTCATATCCTCTTTCTTCAATGTCATTTCCCGGATAGATGATCTTTGAAAGGCGGTTAAACGCGTCAAACTCATGGTCCGAGAATCGCATGAGGGTCCCGTCGCTGTCATGGATCTCCTCCCTGATTCGGTTCCCCTCTGTGTCATAGGAGTAAATGATATGGTTCCCCAGATTGTCCTCAATCTTTTCCAGTAGATCCGCGCTGGTGTAAGTGTAGGAAACAGTTCTTCCTCCAGGCAAATATACCGCCGTAAGATTGCCGGCAGCATCATACTCTGACGTGGTTGTAACTCCTGCGGTTGCATTTGAAGTCAATCTTCCAAGGACATCGTAGCCAAAAGTAGTGACCACATTGTTTGCGTCTGTAACCTGTTCCGGTTTTCCAAAACCGTTGTACTGGCTGAACGTGTTCTCATGTCCCAGAGAATGGGTCGTTTTTTTGAGCCTTCCCCGGTTGAGCCCTTCCACCGGGTCATTGGGGTAGTACTCAAAGGAGGTAGTATCGATTACATCTGTCCTGGGGCCGTCTATCTGGGTGATCCGGCCATGGCTGTTATATGTGTATGAGGTGGTGCTTGAGACAGGACTGGTTCCTGAAAATCCTGTCTCTGTCCTTTCCAGGAGATTCCCGTTTAAATCATAGGAAAATGAGGTGACCGCTGTCTGGCCGGGATTGGATGTGCTTTGTCTGGTGATTGACGTGATCAGGTTGAAATCCGGATGATAGGTGTACGCAGTGGTCCTCTCGTGAGAAGTGCCTGCGGCCTCTTTCTTTGTGAGCATATTACCGCGGCTGTCATAGGTGTAGTCTGTAACATTGCCGTTTGCGTCAGTGGCGCTGTTTATCCACAACCTGTCATTCAGGTCATACTGCGTGCCGGTTGTGTTCGGGCAGCTTGAGCAGCCCTCACCTGTCGATGATTTAACGCGCCCGATGCCGTGGTCTACCAGAAGCGTGTAATCGGTGCTGCGCCCTCTGGAGTCCGTCACATGAGGCACAAAGTTGTCGTCATAGGACACGTCTACCCGGTTCCGGCCACCGGCACCTTCAGAAAGGATCGCCCTGTCCTGATCGTCATATTCATATGTAGCAGAACGTATCCCGTTCTCATTGATAATGCCCGTAAGGTTATTCGGGTCATTGGGGTCTTCATAGCGGTATGACTTTGATGTAAGCGCAGGATGGGTGACATTGGCAAGGTTATCCTGCGCATCATAGGCGTATGTAAACTGTCCGATGGGCGTTGTGAGCGTGGCCAGTCTTTCTTCAGCATCATATGCAAAATCAATGCGCCTGCCAAAGTTGTCTGCCACATAGTTCAGCCTTCCGTCTGCATATCCAACGACCTGGCTGTTGCCGTTGCGGTCAGAAATCTGTGTAAGAGCGCCCGCGCTGTCAAACAAAAGAACCGTTCCATACGGTTCAACAAGCTGGTAGCCGCCGCTTACAGGCACAATCACCCTTACCCTGTCTGCTTCAGAGATATACGCGCCCTGTCCGTCATCAACAAAATGGATTTCAGCGCCGTTTGCCTGAGCAAGCATGATCTTGCCTGTCTCAAATGTAAGGGTCTCTGAAAAAGACCCTGTCCAGCCATAGCCCAGAGGACCATTCAGGTCACTCTGACTGTTGTAATACCGAATGTATGCCATGGGCAGACCCGGCCCTTCAAGGGCAAGGTCTGCTTCTTTCTGGTATTTGTTGCCCGTAGAAAAGTTGATGGGATTGCCTCCCATGGGACATGTCTCACAGTCGATACAGCCGCCCTGGTTTTTAGCAACCACTGTTTCGCATTCGTACTGCTCGGTTTTGTTCTCATCGTATGGGCAGCCATCATTGCAGTCAGGCACTTCATCCCCATCGCTGTCTGTCTCCGGATTCCCACATCCGCATTGTCCCGGCTCGGCTTTATTCGGATCATCCGGGCAGTTGTCAATACAATCAGGCACACCATCTATATCGCTGTCTGTCTCCGGAACACCACATCCGCATACTCCCGGCTCGGTTTTGTCCGGATCATCCGGGCACCCGTCAATGCAGGACTGTTCAGAAGCTAAATCAGCAGGGCAAAGGAAAAAATGATGATGGTAATTATATCCATCAACAGGCCCTTCAAAGACTGAAAACGCACTCCATTCGTTACAGCATGAAGGCATTGCAACAGGATCAAGACACATGGCTGGGCCTGCAAAAAACGGCCCGGTTGAATGCCATGTTACGTGTTGACCCTGTAATATGTCTCTTGCCGCCCTTGCCTCAGGCCCGGTTGCATATAAGCCTTCGATCACGAAAGTTGTGGTTTCACCATAGACATTCGGACGGCTCCAGCTCCCGGAAGGACAGCACTGTGCATTTGCGATACCCGTATTTATTAAAACAAGCGCTACGATCAAAACTGATTGAATCGATTTATTCATGGTTTTAATTCCTTGGTTTGTCGTATTCTTTCGCATGGAAAGTCGGCTTGAGCAAAACAATCCGTTGGGTCTCTTTAGCTTCCCCATGGACACCTTCGATCTCCCCGATCAGCCGGAATTCTACTAGGAGGCTGTCCGAGAATGCCCTTTTCCCCAAACTCTTCGTCATACCCGAAAAAATTATCCTCGGAATATCGACTATATGCCTGTGGTAATTTTTTCGGGCATTCCTCGATTTTGGAAAAAATTGCTATTCTCGGACAACCTCCTAGCGGCATTGTCGGCTTTTGCAGCGTCATGAAATTTTTAGTCGTTGAAACATTGTTTAGATTCTTTTTCAGGCAATGTCAATCAACTATTGTAGATTTATGCTATTTGATTTTTTGCTTTTTTTTAACAGCAGCTCACATTTTGTCGTTCTAAGAGAAAATTGTGATGATAAGAAGGATTGGAATTTCTTCAAGGGGTTTTCCCGGTCCTTTTTATTTATTGACAAATAACCCTAAACCGGGTCTTACTTTTCCAGAAATTTTGGCATCGTTCAAAAGTTGTGGCATCTATTGCACCAGCGACTCAATACCATAGGCATGAACCGTTGAGTGGGGCGAAAAAGGACAAACCAATGAGCAAAGTAATTAAAAATGACCAGTGGGTCTATGTTGTGATCCAGGGTCCGGAAGGCGATGAGAAGCTTTTGGGACAACATGACGAAGAAATAGACGTGTCATTTGTTCCTGTCTTTCTGGAAAAAGAAGCGGCCTTGATGAACCTGAATCTGCTGGCCCGTGAAAAAGTCCTCAAATATGAGGTGCAGGCCATACTGTATGAAGATCTGGTTGCCAAAACAGCGGAACAGGGGTTTATGCTCTTTGTCTTGAACGGATCCGGGGAAGTGATTGAGAAGATCGGGCCTTGAAGGGGTTTGGCGGACTCGGGGCAGTGATCAGTCAACAGGCAATGTATTCAATTAATCTCAATTCGGGTAATACCCATTCAGGCATCTGGCATCGTCAAATGGATTTGGAAATGGCAAAAAGCTGTGCATTGCGCATGTGATTTTTTTCGCATATGGTTCTGGGGGCTAATAATGCTGTAGTCCCAAACGGTTATGCGAATGACAGGCGCACACAATCCATTGTTTCCCTGCATTTTTTCCTTGACAGTTATTAGTTGTTTTATCTATAAGGGCGCCATTAATAGCTGGTTCCGGATCCTGAGATTTCAAGGGTTTTTGTGTCCCAGGCCTT
>JAFDJF010000728.1 GCA_019307645.1 Deltaproteobacteria bacterium | reverse complement strand
ATGCCCACCAAGAAAAAAATACTCCTGATCTCTCCTGCCCGCCGTCGGCCCCCTGATGAAGAGTTTGTTTTCAAAATGGCTTTTCTCAACCTCCCATATGTGGCGGCTGTGACGCCGGAGGACTACGAGGTTGAGATCATCGATGAAGAATATGAAAAAATCACTTTTGATCCCAATGTCTGGCTGGTAGCGCTCTCTGCTCAGACGCCTGTTTCTGTCCGCGCCTATGAAGTTGCTGATGAGTTCAGAAAGCTGGGCGTCAAAACCGTCATGGGAGGGCCCCATGCATCCACCCGGCCTGAAGAAGCGCTTCAACACGTGGATGCCGTAATCATCGGTGAAGGGGAATTCGTGTGGCCCCGTATGTTGTCCGACCTGGAAAATGGGGAATTGAATCCGGTCTATGAAGGCGGTGTCACAAACGATCTCAAGAATTTGCCCCGGCCCAGACGCGATCTCCTGAATAATCGCTTTTATATCCCACTTACAATGGTAGAAACCACACGCGGGTGTCCTCATCATTGTGATTTTTGCGGTGTTTCCCGTTTTTTCGGCCATGGGTATCGCAAACGTCCCCTGGAAGATGTTGCATCGGAACTGCGAGATCTCTTCTGGCCGGGGTTCAGGCACAAAATGAGTCGGTTCATTGCCGGACTGGGACTTGATCTCCCGTATTTCATTGAACGACGGCTTGTTTATTTTGTTGACAGCAATTTTGCGGCAGACCTGAATTACACTCGAAAGTTGATGGACACTCTTAAGGATCTTGATGTGCTCTGGTGGGGGCACACCACGGTGGACATTGCCTGGGATGACGATTTTTTAGATCGCATGCGCGAGAGTGGGTGCATTGCCGTCAACATCGGTTTTGAATCCCTTTCTCAGGAAAATCTCAGGACCATGCACAAATCATTTGCAGGGGCTTCAGATTACGCTGAGGCCATCCGTCGAATCCATGCGCGGGGAATCGGAATTATGGGGACCTTTGTCGTGGGATTTGACGGAGAGGATCTGTCCATCTATGACCGGATCCACCGGTTTGTTCTGGAAAACCGCCTGGACTGGGCGCTTGTTTTTATCCGCACGCCGTATCCCGGGACCAGTCTTTTTGAGGAATTGGAAAGCTCCGGGCGCTTGCTTACGCAGAATTGGGAGAAATATGATACACTAAATTGTGTGTTTGAACCCATAGGCATGACTGCACAGGAAATGGAAAGGGGGCTCAGGATTGCCTGGAAAAATATCTTTTCATTCAAATCCATATATCACAGGATACTTCGGAGCCCGAGGATCCATCCCATGTTCTATCTTGGCATGAACATGCAGTTTTTTCAGATGGTGCGTCGGTGGAAAGTGTGACTAATGAACTTGATAACGCCTCAATCTCTTTTTAAAGCGGGTAATAACGTCTGATGAAAAAAATTAAAACTAAGGTCCTCTATTGCGGGGGGTCGCTTCCCGTGCCAAGTTATTTACAGAAAGGCGTAATAGAAATTAAGAACGGGTCATTCTGTTTCAGGGCCAGAGGACAATCTGCGAAGCATGCAATTGATATCCGCATTCCCATGGCCGATATTAAAAGGGCGATCCCTGAAGAAAAGAAATTTTACAGTTCTGTGGGCTATTTTCTGCGTGTGGAATATCTTGGGGATAGCGGAAAAATGAAGCGATTGAAATGGAGATACGCTGTTTTATCAGGAGGGGACGAACCCAGGCCCTTATGAACCTTTGGGTTGAAATGCTTTCTCCCAAGGTATAATATTGGCGCGAGCCCTAAGGTAATCTCAGCTTGATCATTTTAAAACCGGCTCGATATATTGAAATTAAGGTGACAGTTTAGAGTTTTGAAAAGACGTAGCATAATCGGAATTGTCGACCCGTGGGGATCTCTTTTTAGAAGTCCGCATATTTGAGAGTCATTGAGGCAAGGTATAAGGTGTAAGGTATAAGGTGCAAGGTTTAAAGAAAAACGCGTCTTCATTTGAATCAGGACCCTGTACCGTGTGCCTTGTACCGTGAACTATTCTTTAAATACGCAATTTGTCATTAGGGGCCTACAAAGCGTGTCTTCCGCTCCAAGTTGCTCTCCTCTGCCTTTACGTTGCTTGAAATCCAGGTTTGACGGGCATAATAACGGATGCCAGTTGTGATGCGGACTTCTAAAAAGAGATCCCCATGGTTCGACAAGC
>JAFDJF010000146.1 GCA_019307645.1 Deltaproteobacteria bacterium | reverse complement strand
CTTCCAATGAAATCACCTGACCAAAATGGTGGTTTTTCATCTCCTCAAACATGAGCCGGATAACCTCGCCGGGATTGTCCTCGGCGTTGGCTGCGGCCATGTACTCCGCTGGCCCCTGCTCAACATTCTGGTACAGATCGCTGAGGAATTGTTTCTGCTCATCCGAGAGCCTCTCCTCGAGGTAGTGATCAACACTCAGGTACCATTTCTTTCCTTCGCCGTGTTGCTGGCATAATTCACACATCGTTTTATTCCTTTAGAACTAAATGTTGTTTCGAATGATTGCACCCATCGGGAGGCTATTGCTTCAGTATCCTGTCGGCACACTTGAGGGCAACCTGAGCAGATCCATATATTCCCATTATCTCAGCCTCTTGTGTCTTCTCACCCACTAGATACAAGCCCTCAACCCCCTCAGGTACCATACTGATCAGATGCTTCCCCACGTTTCCCGGAGTTTCGACGATTGAAGCTGGGCCAAAGGAACGTACTTTCCATAGACAGTCCGCTTCAAGTTCCGGGAAAAGCTCTCGGACGTCGGCTTCCCAGGCGTCAAACAGTTGCCTGACCTGGACTTTCACGCTTGCCTTGGCGGTGTGAAAAACAGAGGGCGGTTGATGCCAACCTGTGTTCATCCAGCAGATAACCGAATATTGACCTTCAGTATCGGCAAAGGGCAGGCATCCGGCGATCCATGGGCGTCCGCTTATGGGTCCGGCCGTAACACACATGAGGTCGGACTCATCAATGCTCGGCTTGTTGTCCAGTACGTAGTTCAGTGTCCAGACATTCAAGGTTTTCCTAGAGAAAAAGCGAATCCTTTCAGCATACCAGGGAGGCAGGTCATCCTCCGAAACAACGTTAAGTACGTCCCAAAGGGGCACGGCGCTTACTACAACAGGAGCTTCAATGAACTCGGTGTCCACAACCTGGGTTGGAATGACCCTTTCTTGAGACTCCACTTCCACTCCCCGTGCCCAGCCGTTCTCGATGACTACCTTGGAGACTCTGGAGTTGGTCCTTACCTCTCCCCCGTTCTCTACTATAGTTTCGACCAGGGGCGGCAATATCCCTCCACAGCCTCCCTCTACCATATAGCCGAGGTCGGTCAACTTACCGCCATGAGCGTCAGCTCGCCTCTTGAAGGTGCAGAATAGCGCGCCCGCAGAGAAATCGGTTGGTGGAAATCTGGTTCCCCCGTAGATCCAGCCCATGTACCGGAACCAGACAAGGACTCCTTCATCATTGGTTCTGTCAGAAATAAACTTCTCTACAGATATGTCGTTAAGTTTCTGTATCTGTTCATAGGACCGATCAAATACAGCATCCTTGAGTAACTTCTCCAACTCTTCAGTTGAGTCTGCAAGAAGGCTTTCAAAGTTCTGCCATTCACCGTCCAGGTAGATCTGGCTGCTCTTCCACGTATTGACATTCTGTGGAAGGGTCTTTCCCACTCTCCGATAGACCTCGTCTTGATGCCCACTCAAGATTAGGCCGTGGATCCCGTTTTCTATGAAGGTATTTTTGTGTTTAACGCTAAACGTCCTTCCGCCAACTCTATCTTGCTTTTCCAATACCAAAATCTTTTTCCCGGCACTTGCTAGAAGAGCCCCCACGTTCAAGCCGCCCGTTCCGGCGCCGACGATTACTACATCAAACGATTCGCTGGCCATTGCATCTCTCCTTTGCGTTAGCATTTTTTGTTTTTTCCAACTCCCGCCAACGGAAGATTATCAATATGTGGATAATCAACACCCGAACTCGATTTTTGCACACGTTTCAGAAGATGAGGGTGCACGGGAACTGGCTTCAGACTACAACCCCTGCTCAGTCCGAGCGATTATGTCGTCCTGAACCTCCCGGGTTAACTGGACGTAGTAGGCACTGAAACCTCCCACCCGTACGATAAGGTCCTTGTGCATCTCGGGATGGTCCTGGGCATCCAGCAGCGTTTGGGTGTCCAGCAGATTGTACTGAACGTGCAGTCCGCCATTCCTGATATATGTCTCCGTAAGATCGCCCAGTTTCTTCATGGACTCAGGGCTCTGCACTGCGGTCAGCGAAAACTTCTGGTTCAGAACGTTATACAGCGACTCCTTTAAACCAGCCTTCAATACAGACCGGAATACGGCAGTGGGTCCAAACTTATCCTGTCCCCGCATGGGTGAAAGGGTGCCGTCATTCAAGGGTTCCAGTGATTTTCGCCCATTGGGCAGGGCTCCCACCATCATACCAGCCATATAATGCCAGGAAACGCCAGGCCGTTCGACCGAAAACGGTCTTCCGTCCGGCGTCTCATTGGAACCGATCACACTCCCTCCGAAATCCCCCAAATGCCCGGCCAAACGGTCCACCTCATCAATGTCGTTACCGTACTTGGGCGCTGCCAGGCACATCTGCCGGATTTCCTCGCCCGCCTTGCCGGAGAAGTCGGAGTCCAGAGCCTCAATGAGTTCATTCATAGTCAACTTTTTCTCGTCATAGACCAGTTTCTTGATCGCTATGAAGCAATCGGCGTTGTCTATTACTGCCCTGTCGTCACAGAAGGTGAAAAAGTAGGGACTGTCCCTGCAAATGACATCCTTTCCTCTGTCGATGCATCCATGTAAAACACTGGAGAAAAACGGCACACGGAGGTACCGTCGCTCTTCGCCCCAAGCCAGGCGGCCCAACCAGGTGAGCCGATTTCCCCAGAACTCATACTGCTTTTTAAACGCTTCAAGCAGGTCGTCGAAAGACTCAAAGGTGCGCGGGTCGCCTGTCTCCGGGCCCACCAGCTTGCCTGTCAACGGATCCACGCCATTGTGAAGGACCAGTTCAAGGATCTTCACCTGGTTCATTACCCCCACCAGCTGATAGACGCAGTTTTGAGGCATGGGAGGCAGGCATCCCAGGCCGCTCCAGTCTCGTATTTCTTCAATGGGCACGCCGCGCTCTGTCCAGAACGCCTCCACATGGGCGTCGTTTACAAACTGGGGGGTCCCACTGACTTTGGCGGTCGTCTCATGTGCCTTCTTCATTATCCAGTCAGGCGTGTCCGGATGCCACCGCAGGGAACAGTGGGGCTCGGGTATCCTCAGCAAACCCATGACGTGAAGGATAAGATAGGTCAGGGGATTGGTGACGTCATTCCCATTCCTGTCTACGCCGCCCACGGTAATATGATTCAACTCGGCCACTGTCTGCGAGCACCCAATGTACCACCTCCCCTGAATGGATATCACGCTGCCCCTGAAGGCCACGAAATCGCCAATAAGCTCGGCAGCCCTCGCCAGCGTAATACGGCCCTCCCGAATGTCCTTTTCAAAATACGGCCAGAGGTATTGATCCAGCCTGCCGTCATCCCCCGGCAAATGGGGTGCCTCCAGTTTGACAGCCAGCAGGACAAAGGTAACGCACTGAATCGCTTCATGCAGGGTGCGCGCCGGGTTTTCAGGCACCCACTCGCATACCTCGGCAATTTCCTCCAGCTCTCTGCGTCTTTCGGGGTTCGGCTCCTTTTTGGCGAGGTCCCGTGCCAGATCGGCGTGTCTCCCGGCATAGTTGACCACCGCCTTGCAGACCATGACCGCGGCCTGCCAGAAGTACAGCTTTTCTATGTCGTTTTCCTGTTCTTCGATGAAACGTCGTATATTCGCCTCAGCCTCCTCCATAATGCCCCGCATGCCCTTTTTCAGGACTTTCTCGAACATGATCGGTGCGCGCAGGTATGGGCCCGGCGTTCCCATAAGGCTGATGACATTGATAAATTCCGTATGATGGGTGCCCAACACAGACTCATAGGCCTTATTTACATGTTCGCACACGGTCTGCCCCTGGAAGAAACGGGCGCACTCAAGCAACTTTTCCCGTCCCTCCTCGGATATCTCTCCGCTCACAACAGGACTTCCCACGGCCCAGCAGTCTTCCCCCATAACATTCGGGACGAGGTCGGAAGAAATGTCCACATCAGGATGTCCCCCATAGATGTGCTCTGTTTCGCTCCCGGCAAGCAGCTGCCAGTCGTGTATATGCACCGGGATATTCTCCAGGATATTCTTCAACAGCTTTGCCCGGCGGATCTCGATGTCATCCTTCACCGAATCCTTCCAGGCCTCCACAGCCAGCTCAGCCCGCTCGGTGCAGATCTTTGGTTTTGCATCCAGCGTTGCCTCTTTCCAGCGCAGGAGCCTGGCACTCATCTCCAGCTGATCTATCTTTTCAATCAGCACCTCAACCTCGTCCAATATATGATCTTCGTCCCTGGCTAACATCATTGACCCCCTTTTCGCTTTTTCATTGAATTCGTCTCACCTGGAGACAGTGCATATTATTCCCAACTCTTCAAACCTTTGTCTGATTGATTCCACGTAATCCGGCTCAGAAGGCTTGACGTTATTCAAGGCGTACTGCCTATGCAGTGACTCATTCTTGCCCATCCCCATGCGGTGATACGGCATGAGTTCAATGCCCTGAACATTATCTCCCCTAAGGCTCCCCACGAAATCGGCTGTGGCCACTATGTTCTGCAGTGTGTCGTTAAATCCCGGAACAATCGGCATGCGGAACATGACCGGGATGCGGCTCCCGGCCAGCCTCCTGGCGTTGTCAAGGATTTGTTTGTTCGGTTTTCCAGTGAACTTTTGGTGAAGGCGCGAATCCATGTGCTTCAGGTCAAAGAGAACGTAGTCGGTCACTGGAAGAACCTGCTCCAACACCTGCGCATTGGCGTACCCGGTGGTCTCCAGACAGGTGTGGATGCCTGCCTCGCGACACAACCTCAAGACAGCAACCAGGAAATGAGGTTGCTGGAGTGGCTCTCCGCCTGAAACCGTTATGCCCCCTCCTGTACCCTCGTAGAACATCTTGTCCCGAAGTACCTCTTCAAACACCTCATCGGCAGTCATCTCTTTCCCATAGATAGTCAGCGCCTCCGGGTAGCACTCTGAAACGCATTCTCCACAAGCCTTGCACCTTTGGCGATCGACGTTCAGGACTTCCTCATCGTTAAAAAAAAGCGCTTGTTCAGGACACACATCCAGGCACTTGCCGCATTGATTACACAGGGATCTTTTCAACCCCAACTCCGGAAGCCTGCTCATGGACTCAGGATTGGAACACCAATGGCAGCGCAAAGGGCAGCCTTTAAAGAAAACCAATGTCCTTATGCCCGGCCCGTCATGCAAATTGAAATATTGGACATTGAACACGGTTCCCCGAGCCGCTTCACCAGTAGAAATATCTCTCGTTTCAGTGTTCAACGGTCCACCACCAAAACCATCCATTATCAATCTTAAACTGTAAATCGAAGGTAAAAATTCCGGGTCCAGAGAGCCCGGCATTGGTTTCACCCCGCAGGGGTGTACATGGCCACACGCTCTTCATAAGTGAACTAAAGTCCCTCTCAACACGGCATAGCCCATGGTCTTGACCCAGCCCTGAGGCCCAGGTTTCAAAAGCCGAATAAACCCATCAGGTGTCATCTCTCAGGTATTTGTGCGTCGTTTTGAGAAGCTTTAGATTCGCCATGGTCTCCGAGTGCTGTAGTCCGGGAATTTTGCTGAGCTCCAGCGTGACAAAATCCGATAATTCAGACATCTCTCGAAACATGGCCCATGCCACAATATCATATCGCCCCGCACAGATGCTCACGGTCAGGACATTCGAATAAGACGCGATGATGCGAGCTCCCGCGTTCACCTTAGCCGGATCAAATGTCATGCAGACCGATGCGACTCCCTCATACCCCAAAGAGAACGGATCAGCCAAAGTCACGATCCTGATGATCCCATCATCCTGCAACTTCCGGATTCTCCGCAGTACCGTAGATTGGCTTGTCCCGAGTTTTTTGGCCACGTCTCGGGCGTTCTGCCTGGCATCAATCTGGAGTTCTTTTATCAATGCGGAGTCCAGGGCATCGAGCCTCTTCACCGGACCCTGGTTTGCACTAGAATCGCCGTTGTATGGAAACAGCGGGTCGTATATTTTAACATGTCTAAGGGTCAGCATGTTCTCGGTACTGAGAACACCGGACAGATTTCCAACCTCATTGACAAGAAAGTCCAAAAAATCGTTGCGCTTTTGAAACAACGCCCATGCGAGAATATCGAATCGGCCAATACACAGCATGATGTGGTGAACCGTCTCAAAATCCGCGAGTCTATCCGCCACGGTGAGAAGTTCAGAGGGATGTGTATTGATTCCAATGATAACACAAGTTGAATATCCCAGAGCCGCAGGGTCTGGAACGCATACCGTCTTGATAATCTTATCGTCAAACAGGCGCTGCAGTTTGGCGCGAACAGTGGGCTGGCTGAGGCCCAGTTTTGATGCGAGTTCGACGTGAGTCTGCTTGGGATTCATCTCAAGTTCAGCTATCAGCCTGACTTCCACTTGATCGAGATTATTGAAATGGCGCACCAGCGCATCTCCTTCGGGCCGAATGTTTAAGGTTTGTGTAGGAGTTTTAACTTTTTTCATGATATCAAGCCGAGTAAAGAATCCGGGTCCTGAGGGCCC
>JAFDJF010000727.1 GCA_019307645.1 Deltaproteobacteria bacterium | reverse complement strand
CACCTGACAGAGATACTGGAAAACAATAGAGCCCAATCCGGCAATCAGGCCAATGAGGACAAAGTAGAACGTCCATTTGCCTGCCGTCCTGATCTTAGTGGTTCCGGTTTTGAGGACAGAGTCGCCGGATTGCTTTTTCTTGTTCAAAGGAATTGCCTTTTCCTTCAATGTCTGGTACCAGGCTTGGAAAAGATCCCAGTCTCTCTCATGCAGCCTGTGAAGAGATTAGCTATAGTGAGGGCGGGGGCTTAGGTCAAGAAAAAACGCGGCCCCACAGGGGCTTAGAACCGTAAGGGGAGGTCATTATGTCTGTGTCCGACAGAGTCAAGAGCATCAAACCGTCGCCTACTTTAGCTATGAACGCAAAGGCTCTATCCATGAGGGCAGAAGGAATCGATGTGATCAGCTTTGGCGTGGGCGAGCCGGATTTTGATACGCCCAAACATATTAGAGAAGAAGCCTTCAGAGCCATGGAAGATGGATTTACCCGCTACACAGCTGTGGGGGGGATCCCTGAACTGAAGGATGCCATTATTGAAAAGTTCGAGAGTGACAACAGCCTCAAATACGTGCCGGAAGAAATCCTGGTCTCCTGTGGCGGAAAACACGTTCTCTACAACCTGGCTCAGGCCCTGTTGAATCCAGGTGATGAGGTCATTGTCCCGGCCCCGTATTGGGTGTCATATCCCCCAATGGTGATTCTGGCGGGCGGCAATCCTGTGATTGTTCAAACACAAGAAGAAAACGATTTCAAGCTGCTTCCGGAGGTGTTGGAGGCAGCCATTACAGCACGAACAAAACTACTGGTTCTGAACAGCCCCTCTAACCCCACCGGTGCCGTTTACAACCAGTCTGAATTGGAGGCCCTGGCAGATGTTGTGAGAAAACACAACATTTTCGTTGTCTCAGATGAGATTTATGAGAAGCTGCTTTTTGATGACAGGCCCTTTTACAGTATCGCCCAGGCTGGTGAAGAGCTAAAATCCAAAACCTTTGTGGTCAACGGGGTCTCTAAAACCTATGCCATGACAGGCTGGAGAATCGGGTACGCAGCCGGGCCTCGGGAGATCATTGCAGGGATGACAAAGATCCAGAGTCAGAGCACCTCAAATGCGAACTCCATTGCCCAGAAGGCAGCGGTTGCCGCGCTGAGGGGAGGGCAGGAATGTGTCACAGAAATGCTTCGAGCCTTTGACCAGCGCCGAAAATACCTGGTGGACAGGCTAAATGTCATGACCGGAATCCGCTGCAATATGCCCGGAGGCGCCTTTTACGCTTTTCCCAATATGAGCTATTTCTTTGGCCGCAAGGCAGCGGAAGGTCCCATTGAAGGGTCTGCGGAGCTCTGTGAGTATCTCCTGACGGAAGCTCGGGTGGCTCTGGTGCCGGGAGAAGCCTTTGGAAGTGATGCCTTTGTGCGGTTTTCTTATGCAACCGGTCTGGAAACTATTGAGGAGGGGCTTGACAGGATCGAGGGGGCTCTTAAAAAACTAAATTAGTCAGTGGTCACCGGTCATGGGTGTATACAAAATGTCACTGTCCGATGACCACTGACTGACACCCGGACCTATCGGCCCTTTCTCTTGGATGCCTTGAGCGGATTGACCTTGTTTTTTTTACTCTGAGTTTCCTTTGCCACATGGGTGGCAAGGTTGCACTGCCCATTCTTCCACTTGACGGAAGGTTCGGGACAGGCTGTGCAGTACCAAGCGGAAGAAAACTCCGAGGCGCGGCTACATCCATGGCAGTCCTCCACAACGGGATGACAAGTCCCCCCATTAAAATTACAGCCTTTCTTGGTCATGAAGATGCATTCCACGTCCTTTTTTACCGTTGTACAAACCATCGCAATCACCCCCTTTCAGTCAGGTATCGGTCGGTCCCTATGCCAGGATAGAGACCAAAACCTTCAAATGTTTATCAATGGGGCTGGGGGCTGTCAACCATATTTTGGAATAGTGGCGATTATATTTTGGATAGCGGCCATTTTTTTGTGCACCTTTTGTTCACACAGACCACGGTTGGCACGAATATCGCATCATCCCGTCGAAAGGCCACCGTATCCTTGAAATTGACTTAACGTGCATGATAGAGATGGTTGCGGATGGCCATCATGGGGTAGAAGCCGAGTAAGCCACCACGATCAATTAGGGTAAGAGTGAGGTGACCTATGCCGTTTTATATTTGGAAGGGAG
>JAFDJF010000726.1 GCA_019307645.1 Deltaproteobacteria bacterium | reverse complement strand
AACGTCGCGGATGATCCAAGCATTATGCTTGCCTATTCACGTGACTGGATGCCGGATTCCACCATAAAACCGAATCCTCCTGCCTTTGTTGCTTTGGCTTCAAGCGTGGAGGAAGTGCAGGCCATCGTGAAACTCTCCAACCGGTTAAAATTTCCCTTTATTCCGGTCGGTACCAATTACTGGTCAATCAATACCGTTGCGGCAGAACCGTATACCGTCATTCTTGATCCGAAAAGAATGAACAGGATTCTGGAAATCGATGAGAAGAAAATGTATGCGGTCATTGAGCCCTATGTTTCCCATGCCCAGCTTCTCTCGGAAGCAAACAAACGGGGACTGTATATTGGCGCACCTGAGGCGGGAGCACAGGCCTCATCCCTTGCAAATCATGTTTTCCAGGCAGCATGGGGAGTATCACACCGTCTTGGCATGGGATACCGAAACATTCTGTCAATGGAATGGGTTCTTCCCACCGGTGACATCCTTAACACTGGTTCCCTCTCACAGCGTAACGCAGGCCCGAACTGGGGAGAAGGGCCGGGACCCGACCTGCGGGGGCTCATCAGGGGAAGCTACGGCGTTATGGGCGGCTTTGGTGTTGTGACAAAAATGACGGTCAAGCTCCACCCGTACCCCGGACCGAAAGTATTTCCCTGTGAAGGACTCCTTCCGAACCAGACGTCCGTCATGCCGAAAGACCGGTTTGAATGGGTACTGTTCACATACCCCACTGCCCAGAAAGCCGTTGATGCCATGTACGAGATCTGCCAGGCAGAGCTTGCAGGAAACTGCTCGAAATGGCCGACCTCATATCTCAACTGGTGGTGGGCCAAGTCCGGAGAGGAATACTGGGAAACATGGAAATCAAAGTTCTGGCAGAAAAATTGTGATAATATGGTGTCTGTGTGTCTCTGGGGATTCACATCCGCCAAACAGGTTGAATATGAGAAGCGGGTGCTCGATGATATCATCAAGGAAACAGGCGGGGAAATGGTGCCCAAAAAGGTCTATGACAGGATCGTTCCGAAAATTGCCAACGCATGGATTCGCACCGCCTATGGCCCAAGGGTTATCAGCCGTTCCGGAACGTTCATGGTCTTCTCCATCCATGTTGATACTATGGACAGCAATGTCAAAACCCTGGATCACTCGAAACAATTCCTTGATAAGTTCAGCCCGCCCATCCTTGACAGCGATCATACCGACTGGATCGCATCCTATGAGATGGGGCACCTTGGGTACGAGGAAGACATGTTTCCCATACAGAAAACGAAAGAGGAGCTGGGTTCCCTCATGGAGAGCTTTAGTGGTGAGCTTGAAAAAGACCTCAAACGCGGCCATGAGTATAACATTGCCCCGGCGCTGGGGGCCGTCTACCACAAAATGGCAGGCCCTGTCTTCGGGTATGACAAACTTTTGAAAGGAATTAAACAGTCTCTTGATCCCAACGATGTCTCGTGTCCTCCACAGCCGATTCCGAATGACTGAGAGACGCCATAATTGCAGTACATAGCAGAAACTCTGAAAATGTTAACGTTATTAATATAATATAATATGAATTGGGGGTAAAAATGAGATTAAAGGACAAAGTATGTATCGTTACAGGAGGCGCTTCAGGATTAGGAAAAACTTTCAGCCTCGGGCTGGCTGCAGAAGGTGCAAAAGTTGCGGTTTGTGCTAATTCATCCGATCCCACGGAGGTAGTCGATAAAATCAAGAGCAACGGTGGGGATGCCATCGGCATAAAAGTTGATGTGCGTGAAGTTGCAAGCACCGAGGAAATGGCTGCAAAAACAAAAGAAGCTTTCGGCAGAATCGATGTGCTGATTGCCAATGCCGGTATCTACGGACAGTTGAAGCCCCAGCCCTTTGAAACAATAGACCCTGATGAGTGGGACTGGGTCATGGCCGTTAACCTCAAGGGACCCTATTTAAGTTCCCGTGCGGTACTGCCTGCAATGCGCGAACAGAAAAAAGGGAATATCATCATCGTCTCATCCGTGTTCTGGCTTGTCGGAAGGCTCCCCTGCATGCATTATGCAGTAACTAAAGCGGGTGAAATGGGAATGATGCGCCAGCGGGCAGCACAGCTGGCAAATGACAACATCAGGGTCAATGCACTTCTTCCCGGCGGCACCTTTGATGAAGCAACGGAAAAATTCGTCTCCCATCTCGGCCCGGGCGCTGCTGAAGCC
>JAFDJF010000725.1 GCA_019307645.1 Deltaproteobacteria bacterium | reverse complement strand
AATGGCATAAACCCCAAAAAATACTACCAGCACCCACAGTTGAAAACTGCACGTAAACAGACCGTTCCTCTCCATGAAATTCGTTAGGGCCATGATTTACCAGTTTCTATACGGTATCAATGATTCTTTAACTTTTATATTTTGAAGCAAACCCTTCGAGGCTAAAAGTGTTTCCGTAGCTTTTACTGAAAGTCTGAGATGGGGTGTTGGCCCAACTATAATTTCTTTTATGCCCTGATCATTATCCAATTTTAACCTAAAATATGGAGTGATCATTGACAAACCAGTTCTAAATGTAAAGTTGGCATGAGTACAAGAAAGGGCTTTTGAAATCAGACGCCATTCCCGTTCTTCAGAAAAAGCTTGGTCCTTAATTATTGGAGCTAACGTTGTTAACTTTTGTGCAAATTCATGATCTTGTGGTAGTGCTACAAAGGTACGAGCTCTATCAGGATCAACCTCCCAACCTCCAATTGGAAAATCCTGTTCGAGTTTATCATCAATAAGATCAGAAATTAATTTTTTCTGAATTTCCGGCTCATAAACGCATGGTACGAGCAAAAAATCTGAGTTGTTCCCTATTTTTTTTAAAGCTTCAGCATCGAATCCTATAGAGAAACCAGATGGTTCTCCACCGTATCCTCTCCATTGGCTTAACAAATCACCTTTTTCTGAAAAAGAACATACACAAACATTTACGAGTTCTATAGAATCAACTTGCTTTATTAGATAGCTGATTTTCTCGTTTTCTGTTTCAGAAGAAGACTTATCTTTGAGTTTGACTAAATAGTCATGCGCCATTTTTAAAGCAAGCGAAAATTCCTTTTCGTCATTTAGATAATGAATTTTGGTGCACCAGATTTCGCCTTCTTGAACAATACCCAATAAGGCTTTTTGAGACGTGTAGTGATATAGTATTTCAGGCGCAGGACGTTCGATTTTTGACTTATATGTTTCCATCATTTACTACCATCACTGTAGCTTGCGCTAACGGCGCGCCTCACAGGACGCGAGGTACGAGCGGTCTTCGGGGCACTTAAGGGGCATTAGTTTATAAGTTAGATCTTGATGTCCACTTTCTTTGGGTAAGTTCTGCGTCGTTTTGAAGCTGCTTGTTAGCCTCCAATAATTTCACTCAGACCATCAATAACAAGTGCCAATTCTTCTTCAGTTGCTCTTCCGACTTTTTCCTGGATACGTTTTACTGAAAGGGTGCGTACTTGGCTTATCTTAGCCCAGGATTTTTTTGGAAGCTTTGAATCGGCGAGTTCCATTGTTAGGGGAAAACCTGCCCGTTGAGGTCGGCTTGTGATTGCGACAGCGATGACCGTTCCAGAACGTTCGTTGAAAACGTTGTGGCTTAGAACAAGGACCGGACGAAGCCCACCTTGTTCGCTGCCGATAACAGGATTCAGATCCGCCCAATGAATGCTTCCCCTCAATATTCCGGCCATTCTGCAAGCTCCATGGCAAAACCTTCCTCGGCCAAAGTCTGTTCATATTTAGGATCAAGCTTAGAACACTCTCGGGCCAGGCGGGTCTTATCGATTCGGGTAAGTTTCTCTCTGACGGCTTCTTGAATCGCCCTGCTTCTACTTGGAAAAGCGCTGGAATTAACGAGATTATCCAGCCGTTTCAGAAGGTTATCGTCCATTGTGATTGCAATTTTAGATGCTGCCATATCATCACCTCCAGTATGATAATATATCATACCCTGCTCGATTTCAATCTAATAATTGTCTTCTTATCTTTGCGGAAGGCCAACATCCAAGTTCAGTAGTGTGGGCAGACCAACACCAACCGCGCCGGAACAACCAAAAACCGTTATCGGAGCAATCCACAGCCGCCGCGCATGCGACCACGTCAACTGCTACGATTTGTCAGGCTGCCATTTGCGACGGTTTGAATTGTCTCTTCTAATGACCGGCACACAACTTCAGTGCTTGATTTAAGGTCACCGAAAAACACCGGGCATTTATTTCTTCTTTTCTTTTTTCAATTTTCTTTTTTCCTTTGGGTTAAGCAGGGCCTTTTTCTGTTGTTCCTTTTTGCCTTTGTCTTTTTTCCCTTTATCACCCATATCTGTTTCTCCTTTTTGTATATCCGATATGCGGAAAAAAACGCTTGATATCCCTGATATCAGGGGATTTATGAGAATAAATTAGTGGAATGTATACGTGCTCGACAAGTAATATA
>JAFDJF010000145.1 GCA_019307645.1 Deltaproteobacteria bacterium | reverse complement strand
GTCTGGCGCCAGCTAACTGTCTCTGCTATATCTTTTAAAACCGGTAGATCAACGCCCCCCCCGTGATCCACCAGAGCCTCTCCCTGAACTTTCACCCGAACCTCCTCCATGACTGCTGCCTGCCGTGCCCCCCGAACCTCGTCCCGAACCGGCAGAGCCTCCTGACAAACTGCCCTTACCTGTGCCTCGGGCACGCAAAAAATCCAAGCCCTCCAAGCGCTTACCCAGGTGAATGGCATCGGAATAACCTTGGGCAACGATATTGGGCGAAGTATCTCTGGAATGCTTCATGAATGACAGCCTCATCCTTGCCATTTCTTGAATACCATAATGATGCTTCAGGGCCTCAAGCATTAAATCAGTGGTCACCATCGAGGAAACACGCAGCCGTGCTATCTCCTTCCCAGTACTAAAGGTTTCTATAGCAAGACTACCCGCCTCGTCCTCCGGCATCTCCTGAATTCTGTACTTCAGGCGGTATACGAGTCGGCCTGCATCTGAGTCGGTCATTCCGGCGGCGACGCATTCGGCCACCTGTTCCATAATACGCTGTCTTTTGGCTTCGTCTTGAGTCAACTCACCAGCCTGCTGATAGGCATATCCGTATCTGGCCATAACGTTCTCCATGGCCCGGATAATATTCTCCTCCTGAACACGCTTAGCCATGCCTTCATGGGCCTTGTTCATAATCGGCTCCACAGGCAGCCCTTCCTTACGGGAACGCATGACAATCTCCTGCGCCTTCAGGATATGTTCGTGCTTAAAACGATTTTCCAGCATAGCCCGGGTCATCCTTATGGCGTCTTCGCTGTCGATGCCGGCACGGATCATATGTCTTGTGCCTGTTTTGAGCGCCACCGTTGCCATGTTGGGAAGCCCTTCATCCACTTCATCCCCGAATGCCTGGAAAACACATACAAAAACAAAAAATGTGGTTAGGATAATTTTTTTCATCTTCTTCCTGTTTCCTTGCTTTTTGTTATTACAACGTATGAACCGCGAAAAGGTTACATTTCCGGCACGTAGATGCAGTTTTCTGATCCGAAATCGTCCTGTTCTGTCATTCTGCAGGGCGGGACATATACAACTCCGTCTACGATATAGAAATACTTGAACTCGTCCAATGCCGGCATCTGAACTTCCCACGTGTCATCATCAATCCTTTCCGCCCTATGGAGTTTATACCCATCAAGTGAAGATGCAAAGTAGACAAGGTCTGCTTCCGCTTTATTAAGGAATATACTTACATATCCTTCTTCAACCATGTAATAATGCCCTCCCCCACACCCTGCAAGGACGAAGAACAGAATGACAAATGCGATCTTCTTCATGGTTAAACCTAAACAACTAGAATGGAATTCTCCCCACCGAAATCGTCTTGCTCCCGGCCCGGGAGGGTTGGATCTGAGAACCTTTGGTACCCGTCAAGAATATATATGAACCGATGCTCACCTTTTGGGATATCCAGTGTGATTTCCCAGTACCCCATGTTTCCTGCTCTTTTCATGGGAAGATTCTGCCATTTGGTAAAACTCCCGGTAATTTCTGCCTGGCTTACGTCCGGCTGGTAAATGATAAAACGATAAGGGGTTCGAACGGAAATTTCGGAAGGGACAGAAAAAAGCAATATGATTAATGTCGCTGCCAGAGCAGCGGTCAAACCGGCCACTGGACGCCATAAGGGCATAATAAAACGTTTTTTTGGACCGAACTTGACCTGAGGGACTCGCTTCACCACATCCGACCGGATGAACTTTTCCTGCTCCAGAAACTCAATGGTCTGGTCCCTGAAGGCCCTGTCTCCATGCACCTTACTAACAAATTCTATCTTATCGTTCAGGCTAAGTTCATTATCAATAAACATACTAATGATATCAAACATCATTCACCTCCCTTGTAGAGGATCTTTCTAAGATTATTTCGGGCCCGGTGGACTTTCACCTTTACGTTGGCCTCACTCATGCCAGTGATTGAAGCAATTTCTCTGTAAGAAAGATCTCCGCTGATAACAAGTGCGAGAGTATCTCTTTCGGTATTTCCAAGGTGATGCATGGCTGAAAGCACGCGCCGGTACTCCTCTCGAACCAGAAATATCTGCTCCTGATCTCTTGACTGATCTTCTTCCTCTCCATTGAGCGCTATTTGGCGTTCCCTCTCCCTTTTTCGCTGATTATCAAAAAAAGCATTTCGAGCTATGGTATAAAGCAACGAAATATTTTGCGTCTTCCCCCTGTAATGCTCAAGATAACGGGTAAAGCTCTCCTGCATAAGATCTCTTGCCAGTTCATAATCTCCAGACATTCGCATCAGGTAATTGAAGAGTTTGTCCCTGTGTTTATTATAGAACTCGCGAAATTTATCCATTATCTCTTTTATAACGTAAAACACGCCAAAAGGTTACAATTTCTGCGAATATTTCGTTTATTCCGACAGGGATTTAAAATTTGATTTCTGATGTTGATGTGAGAAATACAGGCGGTTTTTTTGATTATTCCCGAACAATAGGGTGGGCTGTGATGAACCTCAAGGCAGGTTAAAGTCAATGTCATTAACTTAGGGCTCGCGCAAAAATAACTTCACATTTTTGCGTGAACCCTAAAGAGCCAATTCCAAAATGGGACGTTTTGAAATTGGCTCAGGTGAATATGACCCCTGATTTCACCTTTTATCCGATAATCACGGCAAATTACTCCTTTGCTGAATGCGTCGCGCGCATGGTCTTTGCAAGTTCTTGTATTTCTCCAAGATCCTTAACCATCATTGCCCAGCCGTCCCAGTAAGCATAATCAGGATTTGCATGGAAAAAGGCCTGGTAGGTCCGCATGCGGTGCTTCATGTACATCTGAAACAGGACCTGGTCAATGAAGGAAAGATTATCCATGCTTGAGCCGCCCGTCCGCATAAAGTACAAAAAATCCGGATAAGCAAAGGCGTATTCCTCAGGCTTTTTAATAATGCCGTCCTGATAAAGCGAAGCGACTATTTCAATCGCGTCTGCCATAAGCCGGTCCGCCTTCTGCATCATGGAATCGCCCATGGCAAGCTGCTCCCTGGCATAGGTCCCTGAATGGCACTTACTGCAGATGCCTATCATCTTGTCTCTTTCAGTCTGCCACGCTTCCTCAGTCAACCGTGCAAGATCTGCGGCCTTAACGATTTCAAGGCGAGCAGTTGGCTCTCCTGTTCCGGGATTGAGCACACCCAGCGCTTTCAGTATAGTGATTCTGTCAGACTTCCACTGAGGGTCTGCGGGAAGAGGAAGTCTGACTCCGAGAAAACCCCATGCGGTTCTGTTTTCATGAGTCCCGTTTGGCAGATGGCAGTCCTGACACCTGGGGGCCACAGCTCCCTCTGGGACATCTCCCACCTCTTTGCTCAAATAACGGGAACCGTGCTTTGAACTGCTCCACATCTCCCACTGCGGGTGATCATAGCCCATATGGCACTGCCGGCAGGACCTTGGGTTCTGAGCCTCTTTCTTTGAAAAGACGTGCCGCGTATGACACTCATCACAGGAATTGTTCTGGTAGCGGTAGCCTTTTTTGAGCTGGTCCTGTTTCTGTGCCTCAGATTTTATCCCCATGTTGTGGCAGCCGCCACAACCTCTGCCGCCTTCCATCAACAAATCAGGCTCCAGGTGTGTAACAGGGAGTGCAAGCAGGGAGGTCCAGCCCAGATTGTGTTTACCCCTTTTAAACTGGTTGAACTGATCCTCATGACACTCTCCGCATTTTTGTTCATCAGGGAACTGAACCAGTTTCGCATCTTCGGCTTTTGTATGTTTATAACCGTGACAATCAGCGCATCCGGTTCCTTCTTCACTGTGCCTGCTGGCCCTCCAGTCTGCAACCCATCCCGGAGTAACATCCTGATGGCAGGCAACGCACGCGTCCTCTTCCGGCTCTGCCGCCTGTCCGGCAAATCCTGTAAAAACCAAAGAGAAAACAATCAAAATAGACCATTTTGCTTTCATTACGCATCCTTTCTCTTAGGCAACTGCTGATTTCAGAGAATCGAGTCCTGTCCGGTCGATCATCTTACCCAGCCGCTCACCTTTCTTGGCATTTTCCTTATAGTATTCGACAACTTTTTTAGCAGCTTCAATGGCCTGATCGTCATCAAGCCCGGTCAGGAATTCATTGGCAATGCGCGGACTCGCACCAACATTACCGCCGACCACAAGCTTCCAGCCGTCCGCTTCTCCGATAAGGCCGATATCTCTGACCCACGACTCGGCACAACTGAGTTTACAGCCTGAAACTGCCATCTTAAACTTCCCTGGGAGTTCAATCCCATGATAGAGAACGTCGAGCTTCATACCGATTCCCAGGGAATCCTGCTTGCCAATGGAACAAAAGGTAGTTCCCGGGCAGGCACGTATACTGCGAACACACAGGCCTACGGCAGCGCCTTTATCCATTCCCAGCTCTTCCCACACTTTGTCAATATCTTCTTCCTTGAGACCCACGATGGCAATGCGGCCGGCCCCGGTAATCTTCATTGCCTGAGCCTCGTACTTCTCAGCCACATCCGCCAGCTTTCGCAAAAGGTCCGGGGTAACTATACCACATGGGATATGCGGTGCTATTGCGTAAGTAGTTTTGTCCCTTTGGGGAATCGCTCCCTTTTCACCAAGTTTAAGCATTTGTCTCCTCCTTAAATTGAGAATTTGAAAATTTGATCCGTTCCTTAACAAATTCTACTTCAATATTCAAATCAAAATGTCCATCATTTAGATCAATAAGATGATAACCAATTGAAACAACTGTATTTTATTAAGAAAATAATCAGGAGAATCGCAGATATGTTTCAAGATTTATTTCAAGGCACATCTGTTTTATGAGACACCTTTATTCTCAGACAGAAAACGGTAAAGCGTTGCACGGCCAACACCCAGGATCCTGGCGGCCTTGGCCTTATTTCCCCCTGCCATGGTCAGGGCATCACCGACGCTTTTGGCGTCCAGTTTTCTGGAAGGTCCGCGCGAGGGTTGAACGCTCTTCCAGCCTGTCATCTCTGCCGGGAGATTCTGGGGTCGGATAACCCGGCCTTTGGCCTTTACAAGGGCATACCGTATTGCACTTTGAAGCTCGCGAACATTCCCGTACCAGGGGTATCCCATCATAACAGCAAGAGCATCTTTTGAAATGCCCGATGCCTTTTGCCCTTCATTGGAAGCCTTTTCCATAAAGTATTCCACAAGAAGGGGGATGTCGTTTTTCCGCTCCCTTAAAGGCGGCAGGTGAATGGGAACGACATTGATGCGGTAATACAGGTCATCACGAAAATTTCCCATTTCCACTTCGTGCTTCAGATCGCGGTTGGCAGCGCTTATGAGACGAACATCAACCGACATGGTTTTTTCTCCGCCCACGCGATCGAATGAACCTTCCTGAAGTACCCGCAGAAGCTTTGCCTGCACGACCTTCGACAGATCAGAGACCTCGTCCAGAAAAAGCGTGCCGCCGTTGGCCAGTTCAAACCGGCCTTTCTTGTCTCTCAGCGCTCCGGTAAAGGCACCCTTAACGTGTCCAAAGAGCTCGCTTTCCAGCAATCCCTCCGGCAGGGCGCCACAGTTGACCGGAACAAATGGTTTGTTTGCCCGGGGACCTTCATTGTGAATCGCCACGGCAACCAGTTCTTTTCCCGTCCCACTTTCCCCCTGGATGAGAACCGGAACGTTTACGTCAGTAACATCCCTTATGGTTTCAAACAGTTCCTGCATCCGGGTATCGCTTCCTATTATCCCGGCAAAGCTCTGTTCGGTCTTTAAACGTTTTCGAAGGTTATCGAGTTCCGAGATGTCTTCAAGGATGACAATCGCCAGCCTCTCACCTTCGTGGTCAAAGGGGGCGGCACTGAGAAGCAACGTCATGTCACGGGGCTCCCCTTTTACCAGCAGTTGAAAGTTCGCCCGGTTCCGGTGAATATGCTTTCCGGCAATCGCCTCCAATGCGGTACTGCGAACACGGCAGGTCTGACACTCCTCGCCAGAACCGCAGCCTTCCGGGTTTGTGAAAGAATGAACGCACTCAAGGGCTTCGCCCCCGCGTTTGTCAATTACCTCAGCCCCGGAGATTCCAAATGTCCGTTCCAGCACATTGTTCACTGCCTTGACCCGTCTTTCACTGTCCACGACGAGGACCCCGCAGGGAATCGAATCAAACAGGTTTTTCAGGAACCCATCCTGGTTCAATACATCGGTAACAGATTTCATTTTACACCGCTTATCGAGCCGGTTTCAAATTGAGCATTTTGAAACCGGATCTATCTATTGTATTTGTAACTAAAAAAAAGTGTACCGGTTTAGCTCTTTATTGCTCTCCACCCGTTCCAGGATTACGGTTGGTCCGCAAACCTCTGAACCTTTGAACCGTGAACCCCTGAACCTGAGTAGTTTCCTTTTAACTTTCCCGAAAACGCAATTTTCACCACATCATCAAACCACTCTGCGGTGTGAAACTTTATCCCGCGGCGTACCGCCTGGGGCACTTCATCGATATCAG
>JAFDJF010000724.1 GCA_019307645.1 Deltaproteobacteria bacterium | reverse complement strand
AGCATATGCAGCGAACCGGTTACCGGTGGCGATAAACAGGAATTCCCACCGAGCCTGGAGAGTTACGACGATGCCCATTTCGAGAGCATCCCACAGATCCTGCAACACCGAATCCGGACAGAGCCCTTCAATCTGATTGCCACAATAATCTTCTTATGCGCCATCATTCATACCTTCATGGCGAGCAAACTGACGACTATCAGCCACCAGCGGCGGCACCAGCACGCCGAAAAGATCGGCAGAGGCGAAGCGGACGAACACTCCGTGGATCTGGCCGCTGAAGTTCTGCACTTCCTGGGTGAAGTCGAGGTTGTGTTCGGTATCTGGCTCGTGCCAGTGATAGTGGCGATATCATCATTCCATGGCTGGTCCTCTACTGTCCATTATTTCCATGACGGCGTTAACCTAACAGAGGCAGCATTCGTCGTGGTAATCATGGTACTTGCTTCGACGCGCCCGATACTGCGACTCGCCGAAGCAATGATGTCAGGTGTGGCGAAACTGTTCGGCGGTTCGCTGAAAGCGCTTTGGTTCACCATTCTGACCCTTGGTCCTTTACTCGGATCGTTCATCACCGAACCGGCTGCGATGACCATCTGCGCCCTGCTCCTGTCACACAAGTTCTATGCCCTCGGGCCGAGCGTCAAGTTCAAGTATGCGACTCTCGCTCTTCTTTTCGTCAATGTTTCGGTGGGCGGCGTGTTGACCAATTTCGCGGCCCCGCCGGTCTTGATGGTTGCCGGGCCCTGGCAATGGGGCATCGGTTTCATGCTGTCCAATTTCGGGTGGAAAGTGATCATCGGGATCCTGGCCAGCAACAGCCTTTACTTCTGGCTGTTCCGCAAGGAACTGGCCGCTATGCAGAGGGCCTTCACGATCCGCGATCTGAAGGACCAGATCGTGCGGAAACACCTGACGCAGAAGGTAACGGAAGCGGCATGGGCTGAAGCTGCACAGCAGGGAAATGAGAGGGAAAAGCTGTTAGATACCATGCGCAGCACGGCGGAGCGCTTTGTCGAGGTCATTCGACAGAGAATGAAAAGTGGAGACGTGCCGGAGCTGGAAGAGTTGGGCTATGATCGGGAGTTGATAAGAGAAGCGGCCGATGAGCGTTTCGAGGAAGCCAGGCTGTACCGGTCCCGCCGGTTCCTGCCCCTCTTACTCCCCGAAAAAGATCGCGCAGAGTTTCTGGATCCTGATTGGGATAAGCGTGACGATCCGGTTCCCGCCTGGATTACCGTAGTACACGTCCTGTTCATGGGATGGACCATCGTCAATGCCCATTATCCAGAGTTGTTCATTATCGGATTTCTGTTCTTTCTCGGATTTTCGCAGGTCACCACCCAGTTTCAGAATCGGATCAACCTGCGTCCGGCCATGCTCGTAGGTTTTTTTCTTGCGAGTCTGGTTATTCACGGCGGCCTTCAGGCATGGTGGATCGCGCCGGTGCTCGGCAATCTGACGGAAGGAATGCTCATGATCTGTGCGACGGTGCTGACCGCGTTCAACGACAACGCCGCCATCACTTACCTGAGCACGCTGGTTCCCGGTTTCACCGATAGTCTCAAATACGCTGTCGTGGCAGGGGCGATTGCCGGTGGAGGACTGACTGTCATCGCCAACGCGCCTAACCCCGCGGGTCAATCCTTACTCAAGAAGCATTTTGGTGGTGCCGTGTCACCGCAAAAACTATTGATGGCCGCGCTCGTGCCGACGGTGATCGTCTGGTTGTGCCTGGCCCTATTATGACGGAGCGAACTGGGACTTACGGATTCATCTGCACCCTTTGCTATTAAGCATTTATTAAAAAAAAGTGTTTGATATCAGAATATAAATAAAGAAGGTCAACCAATTTGTAATCAGTATCCAATCGAATATCTACTTAAATCAGCTTTAAGCTCTAAAACTTTTGCTCAAAAAAAGCACTTCTAGCGAGTAGCGGCCTTATCCTTCTTTTCCATATACCACTAAGATGTTATTGTACTCATCTAACTAGAGATGTATTTTTTCCTATATTAAGGATGAGCAATATGTTTTTGTTATAGATAATGATCCTTCAGCGAGGAATGGGCTTGCCTGGGCGGAAATTAAAGAAGATATTGAGCGATGAAAGCATAGTTATTAATCTTTTAATCATTATAGGAGCTTTAGAATGAAAACACAATTATACATACTTCTGATATCCATTTTTATTTTAA
>JAFDJF010000144.1 GCA_019307645.1 Deltaproteobacteria bacterium | reverse complement strand
GATGTGGGCCCCGGTCATGATACTGAGCCCGATGATATCTGCGGATTCCTGCATTGCAGTCATGACGATCCGGTCGATGCTCTGATGGAGTCCCGAATAAATGACTTCCATTCCAGCGTCACGAAGGGCCAGGGCAACGACCTTGGCGCCCCTGTCATGACCGTCCAGGTTAGGCTTGGCAATGATAATTCGAATTTTTTTTCCGTGCATGACAGTTAGTCCTTATTTTTGGTTCCTCTCCAATATAGTTGGAGAAGTTGCTTTTCCCTGCTGTTTGTCGAATTCTTCGAGGACAGCCACCTGACCTCTTAAAATATGTTCCCGAACAAGTCGCTCAACTTTTTCCGCGTCACGTTTTCCTATGTGTTTAAGCATCATCCTGTGGTCTTCATGGCTTGCCCGCGCCAGAGTTTCTTTATTTAGGATGATTTTTCTGAAGCGATGGATCTGGTCCCCGAGGCCATTGATCATCTTTACCAGTTTCGGGCTTCCGCTCAGGGCGTAAAGCAAATCGTGAAATTCCGTGTTGATTTTCCGGAGTACATCCAGCTGCCCGCGATTCATGTGTTCCCGGTATTCATCGATCTTCTTTTCCAAAGGGATAAGCTCTTTCTTTTTATGCCTGATGGCCGCCATTTTTGCGGCATACCCTTCCAGGATACTGCGAATACCGAAAGTTTCTTCGATCTCTTCACGTGACAGGCCCAGAACCACGAAACCGCCCTTTGGCTGCTTCATGAGCAACCCTTCACGTTCCAACTTGTGTATCGCTTCTCTGACCGGCGTTCTGCTTACGCCCAGGGCGTCAGCCAGGCGGACTTCAACAAGCCGGTTCCCCGGAGAGATATCGCCCCTGACAATCGACTGTTTGATATGCTCGAAAACATGCTGTCCCGTAGATTTTCTTTCAGATAAAAATCCTGTTGGTTTGAACTCAAACTCTTTTAGGAGGTGTTTCTCATTCATGGTTACCTGCCTCGGATAGATCATCAAGGTATATTACCTGAATAACGGACATTCCAAGTCTCCTTATAGACCTTCCCACTTGGCAATATTGATTTTAAGAACTTCGTGAGTTCCCCCACCGCTCAGTAGAAACCGCGTGTCCCGGAAATATCGCTGTGCCGGATATTCCATGGAATAGCCGTAACCGGCAAAGATCCGTGTGCATTCGTCTGCAGCACTGCAGGCGGCTTCAGTTGCGAAGTATTTGGCCATGGTGGCTTCCCTGAGGCACTCCCGGCCACTGTCGATCATGGCGGCAGCCTTGTAGGTCAAGAGTCTCGAGGCCTCCAGATTTGTGGCCATATTGGCGATTTTAGACTGAATCAGTTGATAGTTGCTGATCGGTTTTCCAAAAGCCGTTCGTTCCTTAGCATATTTTATGGAGTCGTCCATGGCGCCTCGCTGCAAGCCGATGCCCAAAGCGGCTGTCATGGCACGTATCTCAGCAAGAATCCTTAAAAAACAGGTCAAGCCCTGACCTTCGGGAGTCACACGGTATTCTCTGGGAACCAGAACATCCTTGAAGGCGACTTCGCAAATGGGGGTCGTGCGGGTTCCCAGACATTCAAACCGTGGGCTGGTGCTGACACCGGCAAAATCCCGTGGAATTAAGAAATAACCGATCCCTCGCAATCTTTTTGCAGGGTTCGTTTGACACAGAACCGTATAAAAACTGGCTTCGGGTCCATCCGTGACCCAGGTTTTCATTCCGTTGATCAGGTATCCTTCCTCGACCTCGATGGCCTGAGTCGTTATAGCACCCAGATCCGAACCTGCTTCGGGCTCGGTCATGCAGAAGCAGCCGATTTTTTCACCGCGCATGGCAGGCAGAAAAAACTCTTCCTGCATTTCATCGGTACCGTAATGGAACAAAAAATTTGTGCCCATCAGGCACTGCATGGCAGTGATTGAAGCCAGGCTCATGAGCCCGCGTGCCAACTCCTCGCATATGATACAATACAGGGTCGTGTTACCTCCGGAGCCACCTCTCTTTCGTGGATACCGAATGCCGAAAATGCCCATTTCAGCCAGTTTCTGAAACAGCTCCCGCGGGAATTCCCCTTTGTTGTCCAGATCCTGGCTATGGGGGATGACTTCAGTATCCACAAAGCGGGCGATATTTTTACGAATCAGTTCTTCAGGATTTGATCTCATTATATAACCGTTTCCTATTGAAGTTACTCATACATCACATCACGGACGGCCTGCAGTTGTTTGGTCAATTCCGGGACCACTTCGAACAGGTCACCCGTGATACTCCAGTCGGCAATCTGAAAAATGGGTGCGTAAGGATTCTTGTTAATGGCCACTATGAATTTTGAATTCATCATACCGGCACGGTGCTGAATGGCGCCTGACAACCCGCAGGCGATATACAGATCCGGCCGCACGGTCTTGCCAGTCTGGCCCACCTGATTTTCCGCCGGTATCCAGCCCTCTTCCACCGCCACCCGTGTGCCGGCAATTTCTGCCCCCAAAGCATCAGATAGTTCTCTCAAAATGACAAACCCGGACTCGTCACCCAGGCCGCGGCCTCCGGCGACAATTACCTTTGCATTTGCCAGATCCACATGTGACTTTGCTTCTTTGACGACTTCAATCGTTTTGGTGCCGATTTCCGTTTCTTTGAATAGTGTTGCGTGGGGGATAACAGTCCCCTTTTTATCGGGTGTGGGAATGATCTCCATAACGCCCGCTCTCACAGTAGCCATTTGAGGTCTTGAATACCGGTTGGCAATGGTGGCCATTACATTTCCACCAAAGGCCGGGCGAGTCTGCCACAAAATACCTTCATCCGGGTCAATGCTCAATTCCGTGCAATCCGCGGTAAGTCCGCACCCCACTCTCCGGGAGACCCTCGGTGCAAGGTCCCGTCCGATATGGGTAGCGCCCAGGAGCAATATGTTTGGTTTGTGCGTTTTTACGAGTTCTTCGAATACACGGGTATATGCCCTGGTAGAATAGGACTTCAAGGCCACGTCCTCCGCAAGGTACACCTTATCGGCACCGAACCCCATAAGCGTGTCAGCGAGCTGGGACACCTGATGGCCCAGCAAGACCGCCGCCACTTCCTGATGAAGATCCCCGGCTATTTGTTGTGCTTTCCCCAGCAGCTCTGCGGATACCCGGTTCAGTTCACCGGCACGCTGCTCGGCAAAAACCCAGACGCCCTGCCTGTCGCTGAAATCGGGAATGGATCTCGGTTTTGCGTCAGTAAGGATCGCTTTCTGCTTGCACACCTCCATACAGGCGCCGCAGGAAGTACAGCGATCTGTGATTTCAACCTTGCCGTCCTTCAGGTTCAGGGCCATGGCTTCGTATGGGCATGCCTTTATACAGCGACTACATCCGTCGCAAAGATCTATTTCAACCCAGACTGCCATATTTACCTCGTATTTCCATTTACTTTCAAAGCATAGAGCATGGAGCATGGAGCATGGAGTAAAACATAAAAACGCTATTCGTCATGCGCTTTGCGCGACTGAAAGGAGCTTTAAAGATAAGGAGCTTCAAGCCACAGTAGATAGTCAGTGCAAGATTCAGGTATTATACCAGATTGTTCTCCTTAAACCTCTCGAGAAGACTACTGACCACGGATACGGTGTCTCCTTCGAGAAGTTCACCTTTTCGCTCGAATTTTGGAGCGAACGTTTTAATCACATGGGTAAGGGACCCTTCCAACCCCACTTCGGCAGTGGTTACACCAATGTCCGCGGCGTTCCAGATCTTGATAGGTGCTTTTTCCCTACAGGCTAAAAGCAGCCCGGCCATATGAGGATATCGAGGCGTGTTAATCTCGCCTATGACGGTCAGAAGCGCCGGCAGACCGCACTTGATCCGTTCGTAGCCATCCTCCAGGCGACGCTTTACAACCATGTGATCATTTTCGATCTTTTCGATATCACAGACATAGGTCACCTGGGGAAGATCCATGTATTCTGCCACCTGGGGTCCGACCTGAGCCGTGTCGCCGTCTATGGCCTGGCGACCGCATAGTATGAGGTCATAATCCCCGATGGCCTCGATGGCTTTGCCCAGCGTAAAAGAGGTGGCCCAGGTATCAGCGCCTGCAAAAGCCGGGTCGGATAACAAAATGGCTTTATCGGCTCCCATCCCCATTGCCTCGGAAAGGGCGTCGATGGCCTGCGGCGGACCCATTGAGAGCGCAGTTACCTTGCCCCCATAGCTCTCTTTCAAAGTCACTGCGACTTCAAGGGCATGAAGATCGTCAGGATTGATAATGCTGTCGAGCCCTTCCCTGATAAGGTTTCCTGTCTTCGGGTCTAGTATGACCTCTGTGGTGTTTGGAACCTGCTTGATTAAAACAATAATGTTCATCGCAATTACTCCAAGAGCGAATTCGGTTTAGATGATCCCTTTTTCTTTAAGCTCCGAGAGCGCTTCTTCGGAAAAGCCGAGCCCCTTTCCGTACACTTCTCCGTTATGTTCTCCAAAACGAGGAGGAAAGGAGAGTTGGAGCTTATTCTTTTCAAGAAACGGCGTCATATTCGGCGGAGGCGCCAATGTAATCCGGCAATCGGTCACAAGATCACGGCTGTAGAGTAACCGCCTTTCCACAAGCGGATCGGCAATCATTTCCCTTATCGACTTGATTTTGCTTATGGGAACCGTGATAGACGTAAAAAGTTCAATGAGCTCCTCTGAAGAATGTCTTTTTGTAATTTCGTTGATTTTACGATTCAGGTTGCTTACATCCTCTATCCTGCCCTGATTTTTTTCATATTCCGGTTTGTTGAGAGACTTGAACTGTTCCTCGGAAACCATCGATTTCCACTGGCGGTCATTTCCCACCGCAAGATATACGAAACCATTATTGGTTTTGTAGACAGACACAGGACAGAAGAATTCATGGGTATTTCCGTGACGGGTGATCTCCTTGTCAAAACTTGCAGTCATCGTAACAGGAACGGTGAACCATGATACGGTAGATTCGAACATGGCCAGGTCGATGCGCGAACCTTCTCCGGAGATCTCTCTCTTGAAAAGTGCCTTCATCAGAAGACCGTATGCATGTTCACTGGTTCCCATATCGGGTAAGGGTATCCCCAGCAACTGCGGTTCGGCGTCTGCCTCACCGGTAAGTTCCATTAACCCCGACCGGGCCTGTAATATGGGATCGTATGCCGCTTCATTACTCTCAGGTCCGAAGCCTGTCACCCCCAACCAGATGATATCCGGCTTAATGGATCTCAGGGTGTCGTAGTCTATTCCGAGCTTTTCGTAATTCCTCGGAAGTTGATTTGTTGCAAAGATATCAATTTTAAGGTTCTTTATAAGAGAGTGAAAGATATCCTGACCTTCCGGATCAGCAAGATTCAAGGTCACGGCCTTTTTTCCCGCATTTATACACAGAAAATAGGCGTTCATTCTCTTTTCACCGATAACGTTATCCCCGATAAAGCGGTTGGGATCGCCATAAACAGGATGCTCAAGCCGTATGACCTCCATACCGTCCATGGCAAGCCGATAGGTCAGATACGGAACGACCGTAGCCTGTTCAAGGGACAGAATATTAATATTTTGAAACAGTTCCATGATGAATCACCGGTTTTAGTGATTTCGTACAAATAAAAGTAGCTAAAGGGTTACTTGATCCGTATCTGTGACAGATTGTATGTATACAGTATACAGTATACAGTATACAATTCTTCTGGATTATCTTATAGATGGGAAACCATTGTCAAGCCCTTTTTGGCATCACTTAATATATCCCTTAAGAGTCATGTGAAAATAGTATAAAAGCGGGGATAATAAACGATGCCGGCCTTGTCGATATCTCTGCACCTTACCTTCATGAGCGCCCTAAAAGCTATTTTTTTCTACACGCTCTTACATTTCCAGGGCAAGATGTCTCTCCAGATCACACTGGAAACACCGATTCATTTCAAAGAAGAACTCCTCGTCTTCGAAACGCATTTCTACTTCCCTGAATCCCTAATGCCTGTCTTCAAACAGCACCGTCCGGCTTTTTAACCCGGATTATGTCGCAAGGTGAGCAAAAAAGAGCTTGAAAGTTCTTGCAAATATCGGACAAGAGAAGTATTTTTAATCTCCAGGTGTAAATGGATTTTTTGCTGGGTTTTGGGTTGGAAAGGCGATTTTTTAGGCAACTCCAATCCATTTAGTAACTCGAAATCAAGGCAAAACATTGAAAACGGTTTTCAGGCTTGCGGAACCACCTTTTGGAGGCGATTTCCGCATAATTCAGATTAACAAGAACAATCTATAAAAGGAGGGAGTCATGGAAGTTAGAAAAATTGTTTTACCTGAATCAGAACTGCCGCGTCAATGGTACAACATCCAGGCGGACCTACCCACACCTTTGGAACCGGTCCTTCACCCGGGTACCGGCAAGCCCGTTGGCCCGGATGATCTGGCTCCCTTTTTCCCTATGCCCTTGATAGGACAAGAGGTAAGCCAGGAAAGGTTCATAGATATACCTGAAGAGGTCCTGGAAAAGTATCTGATATGGCGTCCAACACCCCTATACC
>JAFDJF010000723.1 GCA_019307645.1 Deltaproteobacteria bacterium | reverse complement strand
AATCTATCCCGGATTATCTCCGACTGCCACTGCCATCAGGACTTTGACCTGATCCAGGCGCTCAGACAAAGGCGTGAAGGGCTCATCACATTTACCGATGATTTCAAGCTGCTAAAGGCCCTCAAACAGGACTGCACAGAAGACCTGTTTGTGGAGATGTCTCCCGGCTACCAGATGGCCCGCTGCTATGCCTTTTCTCGCAGGAGCGGGATCCCTCCTGTTGCCACCAACCGGGTTTTTCTTGTTAAAAGGGACCAGTTCCGGCTTCACCTGATCTTGAGGGCCATATCTCTAAACAGCAAGATCTCCCAGCTTGCTGATGAAGACACCTGCCGGGAGCACAATTTCTTAACCGCTTCCGGAACCATGGTCGATCAGTTCCCCCACGCACCGCTTGCAATTTCAAACACCCGCAAGATTGCTGAGGCCTGTCTTGTGGACTGGGATTTTGACCGGATCATATTCCCCGGTTTTGAGCAGATGGATGACAACGAGGCCTTTGACTGTCTCTACAAAGCGACACTGGAAGGATGCAGAAAACGGTACGGCAAGATCACACGGGAAGTAAAAGAACGGATAGAACATGAGATGCGGATCATCCGGGAAAAGAACTTTGCCCATTATTTCCTGGTGGTGGCCGATATTACAAAAAGGGCCCGACGCTCATGCGGCCGGGGAAGCGCTGCCGCATCCATCGTCTCCTATGGCCTGGGCATCACCCATGTGGACCCTATCAGGCACAACCTCTTCTTTGAACGTTTTTTGAATTCCGGTCGCATGGATCCTCCGGATATCGATGTGGACTTTGCATGGGACGAACGGGACCAGGTGATCGACTATGCCTTTGCAAAGTATGGCAACCGCCGAGCAGCCATGGTGGCGAACCACAATACCTTCGGTGCCAGATCCGCCATCAGGGAGGTGGCAAAGGTCTTCGGGCTGACAGACAAAGAAATCGGGCGGGTAACAGATAAAATCGGTTTCGGATGGCGCCTTAAGCGTATCTGGCGGGAACTGTCACATAACCCCAAGATGAGGGGAATCGAATTCAAAAAGCCCTGGAACGAGATCCTGAGCGCTGCTGCCAAACTTGAGACCCATTTCAACCATCTTTCCACCCACTGCGGCGGCCTGGTGGTGGTTCCAGATGAAATACGCCGGTACTGCCCGGTGGAGATCTCCGCCAGCGGGCTCCAGGTGCTCCAGTGGGAAAAGGACTCAGTAGAGGACGGAGGGCTTGTCAAGATAGACATTTTGGGAAACCGAACGCTGGCCGTGATCCGAGATGCCCTGGATCTGGTGGAGAAGAATTACGGCCGCAAGCTAGAATATGCCGGCCTGAATCCCATTGATGACCCCGAAACGGTCAGGGTCTTTTATAAGGGAGATACGTTTGGTGTCTTTTATTTTGAAAGTCCGGCCACAAGACAGGTCCTTCGTAAGGTCCGGTCCTGTTTCACCTTTGAAGAGTATTTGCGCGTTGATCATTTTCATCTCAATGTGGTGGTTACCTCCATCATAAGGCCCGCCTCAAACCAGAGCGTCAGGGCATGGATATCCAGGCTCCACGGCAAGCCCTGGGATGCACCGCATCCGCTTCTAAGGCCTGTGCTTGAAGAGACGTTGGGTGTCATGGTCTTTCAGGAACAGTTGAGCCAGGCAGCCATTCATATGGCTGGGTTTGGCCCCGGAGAAGCGGAATCACTCAGAAAGGTGGTGAACAAAAAACACAGGGAAAAAAAGCTCCGGGATTTTTATTCCCGCTTTGTGGCGGGGGCCCGGGAAAGAGGTGTGGCCCGGAAAGCGATAGAAGAGGTGTGGCGGATGATAATAGGCTTTGACGGCTACAGCTTCTGCAAGCCCCATTCTGCCAGCTACACACTGGTGGCATACAAGTCCGCATACCTCAGGGCCCACTGCCCTGCCGAGTTCATGGCAGCTGTCATTTCAAATGGCGGGGGCTATTATTCTACTTTCGGCTACCTGTCCGAAGCAAGCAAGTAAAAGATTTGTCCCAGGAGGCCAAAGAGGCAATCATCCATGAGCGGGGAAAAAACGGACGGTTTGTTTCTCTCAAGGACTTTCTGGACCGAACAGGACCGCATGTCCATCTACAGGGTGTAAGGGTTCTTATCAAGGCAGGTTGTTTGGACAGCATCTCTTGCGGCACAAGCAGGCCCGGCCTCATGTGGCAGGCGCTTTCATTTTTCCATCAAAAAGAAGCGGAAATGACTCCGACCCTTTTTGATCAAGCACAGACGCCTGTCCTGTTACGGAAGCATGCTTCTCCAAAAAAACCATATCCGAAGGATCTCATGCTGAAGCATGAATCCGAGACCCTTGGCTTTTA